>CAZKJJ010000116.1:0-6841 GCA_964553055.1 uncultured Acidimicrobiia bacterium | reverse complement strand
ATGAGATCGGCTTGGCGAGGCGAGGCAGGGAACGGGATCACGCCGAAGCGCATGAAGTCGTAGCGGGGGCTCGAAGCAGCCATCATCTCGATGGCGCAGCAAGCCAGCCCGAACTGGAATACCCACAGCGAGTACTTCCTGGACCAGTTGAGCAGCCAGCTGACGGGTTTGGGGACTCCGAAGCGGTCGATCACTCCCAACGGAGAACCCCCTTGCGAACTGCGTACAGAAGCCCGAGTGCCAGGACCGCCAGGAAGATGATCATCTCGACGAGGCCGAAGACCGCCAGGTCCTCGAGCTTGACGGCCCAGGGGAAGATGAAGACGGCCTCGACGTCGAAGATCAGGAACAGCAGCCCGTAGATGTAGTACCGGACGTAGGACTGGCTCCACCCGCTGCCCACCGGATCGACCCCGCACTCGTACGTGAGCAGCTTGGTCCTGGTCGGCTTGTGAGGACGGATGAGATAGGTGAGACCCAAGGTGCCGGCTACCAGGAGCACGCCAAGGGCCGCGAAGGCTGCCACCGTGAGGTAGTCCTGAAAGTACTCGGTCATCCGGCCCTTCCCAGGAGGTGGGGCCCTCGCCCCGGGCGGGCCGAAGTATAGAAGTAGCCCGATGGGCCCCAAAGCTCACCAAGGCTCGGTGGGAGGTTGCGTCGGTCTGCCGTCGGCGTCTTGGCGCAGCGCCCTGTCCTGACGACCACCGCAACCACCCGGACTCGATCGTGACCCGCGGGTTGCCCACACCGATCACCACATCCGGAGCGTGAATGCCCGTTTCGTGCACGGCACATCGAGCAGCCGCAGTCTGCACCATTCGGTGTGGGTCGCTGACCAAGCGGTCGTAGAGTTCGACGCTGAGGTGGTCCCGGGACGAGACCAGGTTGGATCATCTCCTTCCCTGCCTGCGAGTCCGTATCGAAGTCTGCCCGGGTCCCGCTGGACATCCAGCACTCAACCCGGCATCGTTCGCGTTCAGGAACATCTGACCGCCGAGCTGGGCAGCAGCGCCTCGGGCAGGCCCGCGGGAGCGGCTACCCTCCGCCGTCGTGGTCGAACCCCCCTCCTACCAGGGTCGAGGCCTCGTCAACTTGGTCGCGGAGCTGGAGCAGCGCTTGCAGGGAGAGCCCCGCGCCTCGGGCCTGGATGGGGAGCTGGCAGCCGCCATACCGGAGGCAGCCACCTACGTGCTGGTGCTGTTCGACGGGCTGGGCGATCACCAGCTGACCCACGCTCGAGCGGCTTCTCTTCGATCCGCGCGACACGCCGTCCTCGACGCTCCGTTCCCTTCCACCACGGTCGTGAGCCTGTCCTCCATCGCCACCGGTCTGACCCCACGGCAACACGGCATCGTGGGATACCAGATGTGGTTCGAGGGGATCCCGACTGCGGTCAACGTGCTCCGCTGGACCACGCCGTGGGGTGAACCGGTCGACGCGGACGTAGCGACCGTCCTTCCCAGGCCCAACCTGTGGGAGCGCCTGTCTGGGGCAGGTATCGAGCCCATCACGGTGCAGCCGGGCCACTTCCTGACCTCGCCGCTCTCGAGGATGCTCTACCGAGGATGCAGGCTGGAGCCCGCCTGGTCGGCAGACGATCTCTTCGAGGCCACGCTGGATCTCGCCGCCACGCCTGGGCGACTCATCTTCACGTACGTACCCCACGTCGACGTGGCCGCTCATACGGCAGGCCAGGCGTCGGAGGTCTACGAGGACGCGATGAGAGTGGTCACGAGAGTGTGGGACCAGCTCAGCGCCCGCTTGCCCAAGCACGCGGTGGCGGTGGGGACTGCCGATCACGGACACCTCGACTACAGAGGAGACGAGATCGTCGAGGTCGACCAACAGCATGGTGTCGCCTTCGCGGGAGAGGCCCGCGCCCTCTACCTGCGCGGGTCGCCACCTGCATTGCGACCACTCCTCGACCTGCCCGCCGACAAGGTGGGCCCAGACCAGCTCCTAACCCTGTGGGGGTCCGAAGGACCGGACCACCCCCACCTCGACCAGCGGACGCCCGACCTCTGCCTCCTGGCCGACCAAGGTCGCGTGCTCCTCGTCCCCTCCATCGGCTATCGCTGGGTCGGTTTCCATGGGGGCCTCGAGCCGCAGGAGCGGGAGGTGCCGCTGCTGGTCGCCTAGCGGAGGTTTCCTGTCAATCGCAGCGTCGAAATACGGGGCCTCGATTGACACGAAACTCAGGTCAGTCCGTCCGACGTCCGATACCCATCGGATGCAGAAGACGGGAGTCCTCTGTCCATCGTGTGGCACGGATATCGGGCGTGGATCGCCTTCCTACTGTCCGGCATGTCGGACGCCCCTGCTGGGCCAGAGAGGCATCGACTCCTCGGCAGCCGACCCGTTCGGCGACTGGCCTGAGGCTTCTGAGGGCACGGAGGAGATCCAGGGTGTCATCGACCGGGGCCCCTCCCAGAGAGGTACGCGCAGCACCAGGAGAATCGTGTCTGTGCTCGTCGTAGCAGGCGTCGCGGTGCTGGTCCGGCTCGGCCCAGGCATCTGGGAGAGCGTCACGGGCCAGGGGCCGGAGCGTGACGCAGAAGGAATAGTCATCGAGAGCGGCACCGCTTCCGCCTTCGACATCCGCGTCGGCGACTGTTTCACGATCGCCGACGGCGCCCAGGCGACCGTCGAGGAGGCCGACCTGGCTCCTTGCAGTGAGCCGCACATGTTCGAGGCCTATGCCGAGTTCGTCTACCCCGACAAGGCTCGGGCCGACTATCCGGGAACAGCCTCGATCTTCGAGCTGTCCGACGTCTTCTGCATGCAGGAGTTCGAGGCGTTCGTCGGTCACGCCTGGGAGACGTCTGCGCTCGACTTCGCCTACCTGTACCCCGAGGAGGAGGGCTGGGAGCTGGGCGACAGAACCGTGCTCTGCCTCATCGAGCCGGTCAGCGGCGAGCCCCTCGTCGGCACGGCCCGGGGCGCCTCCTACTAGGTCCAAACAGCACTCAGGGTTCCCTCTCCACGAACAGGCGTTCAGCAAGGCGGGCAGGGACCTCGATGGGATCGGAAGCCCCGACGCTGACGAGGAACGAGTCGCCCCCGAGCACCTCGACGACCTCCATCCGCGCTCCAGGCCGAATCCCTGCCCTGTCGAGGAAGTCCATCGTTTCCTGCTCGAGCTCCAGCTCCTCGGAGATGCGCTCCAGGGGCCCGGCCTTGCCCACGTCCAGCTCGGCCAGAGGGTGCATGGGCGGAGGTCGATAACCGGCGCCGGGGATGGGGTTCCCGTGCGGGCAGGTCTTCGGGTCGTCGAGAGCCCGCCACATCGCAGCCTCGACGTCCGCAGAGATCATGTGCTCCCACACGCTCGCCTCCTCGTGAACCTTCACCCACGGCAGCCCGAGCACCTCCGAGAGGAACCGCTCCGACAGCCGGTGCCTCCTGACGACGACCTCGGCCAGGTGCCTGCCCTCGTCGGTGAGGAGGACCGTCTCCCCCACCTCGACCAGCCCGTCCTCCTCCATGCGCCGGACCATCTGAGACACCGAGGGCCGGCTGAGCCCCAGCCAGTCGGCGATCCTCGCCTGAATGGATGGAACGCCTTCCTCCTGCAGCTCCCAGATCGCCTCGACGTACTCGCGGTACGCAGCGGGGTACGAGTCCACGCCTTCGATCCTATTCCACCGCCCGCAGAGCTGGTTTTGCACTACCCCCATAGTGGGAATAGCTTGTTAGGCTGACCTAACAGACAGAAGGGACCAATGGACGCCTTCCTCCTCATGCTGCGAGAGGGTGTCGAGGCAGCCCTGATCGTGGGCATCCTGCTCGCCTACCTGCGAAGGATCGGCAGAGGTGACGACCGCAGGTCGGTCTGGATCGGCACAGCAGCAGCCATCGGCGTCTCCCTGATCGCGGGCGCCATCGTCTACGCCACGATCGGATCCCTCGAGGGGAGGGCCGAGGAGATGGCCGAGGGAATCGTCGCGTTGGCGGCTGTGGGGTTGCTGACCTGGATGATCTTCTGGATGGCCCGCCAGGCGCGATACCTCAGGTCGCACCTCGAGTCGCAGGTCGACTCGGCGTTGGCCGCGGGGAGCGCCACCGCCTTGGGACTCGTCGCCTTCATCGCCGTGCTCAGGGAGGGACTCGAGTCCGCCCTCTTCCTCATCTCGACGACGGTCGGCAAGGAAGCGGGTGTGGGCCAGGTACTCGGAGCTGTGGCAGGCGTCGCCGCCGCCATCGGCCTCGGATACCTCTTCTACAGGGGAGCCAGCCAACTCAACCTGCGCACGTTCTTCCGCATCACAGGTGTCCTCATCATCTTCTTCGCAGCAGGACTCGTCTCCAAGGCGATCCACGAGTTCCAAGAGGCGGGAGTCATCGGAACCACGAACGAGCACCTGTGGGAGGTTGGCTTCCTCGATCCGGACACGAGCGTCCCAGGCCAGTTCCTCGGCTCCCTGTTCGGATGGTCTCCCGATCCCTCGGTCGAGATGGTCCTCGGATACTTGCTCTACCTGATCCCAGTGCTGACGGCGTTCCTGGTCATGACGCGCCAGCGTCTCCCTGACCGTCAGCCGTCTGCGAGTCCCCCGAGGAGCTGAAAGCCCACGAAGGATCGCCGCGGGCTTGCCAGGCGCCGAGAGCCAGGCCCCCTGCTCCGAAGACGACCACGGCCACGGCGGCGAAGCTCCCGACGATCGGAAGGTTGAGAACGACCGCCCAGACGACGCCGGCGACGGCGAACCAAGCCACCGGGCTCCCGCGGCGCCGCAACGCCCATCCCCCCGCGACGGTCAGGGCGGGAACGGCCGCCACCATCCAGAAGAGCACGCTCAGGGCTCCTGCCAGCAGGGTGATCGGCAGCAGTACTCCCAACAATGGCGCAGCTACGACGATGGGGGCGAAGGCCGCCACGGCAATCGCGGTCACCGCGAGCACCACCGGGATGGCGACCACGAGCAACCCCCACAGGGCGCTCGCCACAGGCCTGGACTCCACCTGGGAGGTGGCGCGCTGCAGCGAGCGGGGGAACAGCCAGAAGGCGAGCAGGCCTGCCAACACGAAGACGACCGCCAGGATCACCCTGATCATCAGGAAGGCCGCCCTGACCTGCAGCACCCCACCCTGGCTCGTCCTTCTGGCGACACTGCCGACCTCGGCGGTCTCCGCAATCGTCACGTCTGTGCCAGGCCACACGACGACCGTCCCCGTCACCACTGCGCCTTCGAGGAGCCGCAGCTCGGGTGTCACGGGCTCGAGATCCCTACCCACCGTGCCGGAGAGAAGGACCCTCCTCCATATACGCCCCGCGACGTCTCGCCCGACCGTGCCCCCGATCTCGAGTGCCCCGCCGAAGGCGTACACGTCACGCTGCACGGAGCCCGGAATCCGCAGCGAGAGCACTGCAGTGGTCACGTCCTCCTCGACGAGCCCCGTCACGTCGACCCTGCCCCCTGCCAGTCGCACCGATCCCGAAACGACTCCTCGGATGTCGGCGGACCTGGCGAATCCAAGGACATCGCCCGCCACGGACCCCGTGATGATCAGCCTGTCCGCGAGCACGAGGACATCCCCTTCGACCCGCCCTTCGATCCGCAGCTCCTCTGCCACAGCCGTCAGGTCGTCTGTGATCACCTCGCCTTCCGAGACGACCACGAAGCTGCTCATGCGCCGCACGCTGTTCAGTCCATCTGCCAGAGGAGTCACACCCACCAGGAGCAGTGTCAGGGCGAGGAACCGATCAAAGGACATCTCTGAGCAGGTCGAGCAGGGGCCACGGATAGATGCCGAGCAGCACGGTCACCCCTGCGGACAGGTAGAGGGCCCATGCCGTTGGCTTCGTCATGCGCGGCCGGGCCCTCTCGGCTCCGGGAGCTTCGGCAGGGACCGCCGCGGTCATGTACATCAACACGATGATCCTGAGGTAGAAGAACAGGCCGGCGACCGCGGTGACGAGGCCGAGCACGACCAGCCACTCGAATCCTGCCTCCCAGCCGACCACGAATACGGAGAACTTGGCGACGAATCCCGACGTGAGAGGGATGCCGGCCATGGCCAGCATCATCAGCGCCAGGGATGCCGCCGAGATCGGACTCCTCCCCCCGAGACCGCTGAACGCATCGAGCGGCGCACCCGCCGAGGAGGCTCCGGTCACGATCGCCACGACCGCGAAGGCGGCAACCACCTGCACGGCATAGACCGCCAGGTAGAACCACAGCGCCGAGTAGCCATCCGCCCCTGCTACCACGCCCATGAGGAGATAGCCGGCGTGCGCGACCCCCGAGTACGCCAGCATCCTTCTGACGTCCTGCTGGACGATCGCCAAGGTCGTTCCCACGATCAGGGAGACCGCAGCGAGTGCCGAGAGCGCCGAGCCCCATTCGTCCGAGAGACTCGCGAAGCCAATCCCGGTCACCCTGGCCAGTGCGGCGAACGCCCCCACCTTGGCGACAGCGGCCATGAACCCGGTGACGCCTGCCGGGGCACCCTGGTACACGTCAGGCGCCCAGGCGTGGAACGGCGCAGCCGAGATCTTGAATGCCAGACCGGAGAGGAGCAACGCGAGGCCCAGCAGCACCACCGCCTCCGAGGAAGCTCTGGCGCTGATACCGCTGATCGTCATCTGGCCGGTGCCCGAATAGGTCAATGCGATTCCGTAGACGAAGATCGCAGAGGCGAACGCCCCGAGTAGGAAGTACTTCAGGGCAGCCTCGTCTGCCAGGACGCGCTCCCTCGTGAAGCCCGCCAGCACGTAGAGGCTGATCGACCCGATCTCCAGGGCGAGGAAGATCATCATCAGCTGTGCCGAAGCCCCCATGAGCTCGAAGCCGACCGTCGCCAGCAGCGCCAGGACGACAGCCTCCGCTGCCCGATGCCT
>CAZKJJ010000115.1:0-6866 GCA_964553055.1 uncultured Acidimicrobiia bacterium | reverse complement strand
ACCATCTCGGCGCCTGCATCGGCCATCGCCCGCACGAACGGCGTGAAGTCAGTTGTTGGGGGAACGGGAGCGACTTGGATCTCGCCGTAGTCGATGCCGGAGCCCTCGAACGTTTCCTCGACTGCCACCCTGAATGCCTGGCCCCACGGGTAGTCGGCGACGATGACCCCGACGTTGGTGAACCCCTGCTCCTGCGCATACTGGAGAATTGGCGCGGCGTCCATGGGAGCAGCAGGCAGACACGTGCGGAAGGTGTACCGGCTTCCCCGAGTGAGGGCGGCCTCGGTCCCGGACTTCACGAGGAAGGTCGGTATCTGGAGCTGCTCGGCCACAGCACCGACCGGGGCGCCCACACCGCTGGAGAGAATGCCTCCGACCGCTATGACGCCATCGTCGAAGACGAGCCGCTCGAAGCGGTCGATGGCGATGTCGGCGTCGTTCTGCGAGTCCTCTTCGAAGAGCTCGATCATCCGGCCGTCGACGCCTCCTGCCTCGTTGATCTCATTCACAGCCAGACGCATTCCGTCACGGACGTTCACACCCCAAGGGGTGAAGGTCGAGGTCAGGTCGGCCAGCATGCCGATCTTGATCGAATCCGCTGCCTCGGGGGGCGCGGTCGTCTCCGGCGGAGTGGTTTCCCCTGGCTGCTGGGTGGTGGCAGTCGGGGGCGCGGTCGTACCCGGTGCCACAGTCGTAGCTTCCTCCTCGCCTCCGCAGGCGGCAGCCACCAGCGCCAGGGCCAGGAACATCAATAGAAAGTGCTTGGATTGCCTGCCGAACATGCCTCTACCCTCCGTCAGTGACCCTCGTCGAGCCTCAGCCCGCGGCCTGGATCCTATCTGATCGGTGCTGACGATGCCCGTGACGCTGACGCGTCCAGGTCGAGGCAGATGTCCGCATCCCCAGGCACAGCCTGTGCAAGGACAGGCTGGTGTGACCACGGGCGGGTAACGTCACACGGCGATGGACTCCTCCGATGGCATCAGATGCATGATCATGCGAGGCGGGACTTCCAAAGGTGCCTACTTCCTCCGCGCCGACCTGCCTGATGACGATGCAGAGCGAGACGACCTGCTGCTCAGGATCATGGGAACGCCCGATCCGAGGCAGATCGACGGTATCGGCGGGGCGCACCCCCTCACCAGCAAGGTAGCGGTGGTGTCCAGAGCTGACGGAGGCGCAGACGTCGAGTACCTGTTCCTCCAGCTCGGTGTCGACCAGCCGATCGTCACTGACCGCCAGAACTGCGGGAACCTGCTGGCGGGAGTGGCCCCCTTCTCCATCGAGCGGGGGCTCGTGTCCGTTCCCGAGGGGCAGGCGTCTGTCAGGATCAAGATGCTGAACGACGGCAGCTTCGCCACGGCCACGCTGACCGTCGCGAGAGGTCGTCCCGTCTATGCAGGGGAGACGTCGATCTCGGGGGTTCCCGGTACCGCCTCGGGGATTCTCTTGGACTTCGAGGGAACGGCGGGCAGCTCCACGGGGGCTCTGCTTCCAACAGGACATCCGGTCGACCTCGTTGAGGGAATACCCGTGACACTCGTTGACAACGGGATGCCCGTCGTGGTGATGCGCGCCGACGCGCTGGGTGTGACGGGCTATGAGGACTGCCCGGATCTGGAGAACAACTCGGCTCTGAGGCGAGCCCTCGAGGCCATCCGCCTCCAGTCGGGCACCATGATGAACCTCGGTGACGTGAGCGCCACGACGGTTCCCAAGCTCACGATGGTGGCGCCGCCCAAGGCAGGGGGAACGGTCAGCACCCGCACCTTCATCCCGCATCGCTGTCACCAGGCGATCGGCGTACTCGGCGCGGTCTCCGTGGCTACGGCCTGCCTGATACCTGGCACGCCGGCCTGGGAAGTCGCGGAGCCCGACGCGGCGGACGAGACCGTCAGTCTCGAACATCCTTCGGGCGTCTTCGAGGCGGCCGTGGTCCTCTCCTTCGAAGGCGACCAGCCGGTCGTACGCAAGGCAGGGATCGTTCGCACCGCCCGCAAGCTCCTGGACGGCATCGTGTTCCCAAGGTCGTACTGAGACCACGTGGAGCGATCCATCCCACCACCGAACCGGGACCCTCACCGGCCCCGCCGGTTCGTGCCTCCTCCCAATGCCTGTGACGCCCACTGCCACATCTTCGGCCCTGCTCACCGCTTTCCCTTCGCCCCCGATCGGACCTACACACCCCCCGACTCGGGACTGGAGGAGTTCCGTGAGCTTCAGCTCCGCCTTGGCCTGTCAAGGGCTGTCTTCGTGCAGGCTTCGTGCCACGGCACCGACAACTCGGCGATGGTCGACGCCCTCCATCGTGGTGGCGGGCGCTATGCAGGGGTGGCCATGATCGACGAGTCGTTCACCGACCAGGATCTGGGAGGGCTGCACGACGCGGGCGTCAGAGGCGCACGGTTCAACTTCGTTGAGCACTTGGGTGGCGCTCCTGACCTCGACCTCTTCTGGAGGCTCATCGGCCGCGTGGCGCCACTCGGATGGCACATCGTGCTCCACTTCGACGCACGGGACGTTCCCCGCTACACCCAGTTGCTCGATCGGATCCCGGCTCCCTATGTGATCGATCACATGGCGAGAGTCGATGCCTCGGCGGGCATCGACCAGGAGCCCTTCCAGCGCCTCCTCGAGCTCACGGGTGATGAGCGCTGCTGGGTGAAGATCTCGGGAGCTGAGCGGATCACGGCTTCCGGGTCGCCGCCCTATGAAGACGTTGTCCCGTTCGCCAGGGCGCTGATCGCAGCAGCACCCGAGCGAGTGCTCTGGGGTACCGACTGGCCGCATCCCAACGTCAGGCACATGCCTGACGACGGCGACCTCGTCGACCTGCTGGCCGACTTCGCGCCTGACGAGGCATTGAGAACGCGGATCCTGGTCGAGAACCCGGAGCGTCTGTACGACTTCAGCTGAGGGTTCTCTGCAGGCGGTCGAGGGTCTCCATCGCGGGCAGCGCCTGGGCGACGCTGGCGTTCGGCTCCCTTCCCTCGGAGATGGCCGCGAAGAACTCACGGTCTTGGAGCTCGATGCCGTTGGATGAGATCGCCACTTCGCTCAGGTCGATCGGCTGCTGGTCGCCGTCGACGAGCTCGTCGTAGCGAGCGATGTACGTTCCGTTGTCGCAGATATATCGGAAGAAGGTGCCGAGCGGCCCTTCGTTGTTGAACGAGAGCGCCAGCGTGCACAGTGCTCCAGTCGAGGACCGGAGCGCAACGGTCATGTCCATGGCGATGCCCAGCTCAGGGTGGGGCGGGCCTTGCTGCGCCCAGACCTCTGAGGCGATCCCACCCGTTTGCCACTGGAACAGATCGACCGTATGGCAGGCGTGGTGCCAGAGCAGATGGTCGATCCACGACCTTGGCCTCCCGAGGGCGTTCTTGTTCTCACGGCGGAAGAAGAACGTCTCGACGACGAAATGTTGGATGTCGAGCTCCCCTTTCTGGATTCGCCGGTGGATCCACTGGTGGCTGGGGTTGAAGCGGCGGGTGTGACAGACCATGGCGGTGACACCTGTCTCGGCCTGCGTCTTCACGACGGCTTCCGAGTCCGCGAGGTTGTCGGCCATGGGGATCTCGATGAGCACGTGCTTGCCTGCCTGCATGACCTGTTGTGCCTGGTGAGCATGCATCTGGGTGGGGGTCGTCAGGATCACCGCCTCCACGCCCGAGAGCGCCAATGCCTCCCCAAGCTCGAGCGACCAGGTCGGGACGCCGTGCTTTCGGGCGAACGCCTCCGTCTCGGCAGGTCGATGGCCGACGAGACCGACGATCTCGATCCCCGCAATATGACGGAGGGCGTTCACGTGCTGGGTGGCGATGGCTCCTGAACCGGCGAGAACGATCTTCATGCCACGACGATAGGGCCTCAGTCCAGGGGCATCCCTGCGTACTGCTCCGCCACAGACGCCAGGGCCTTCTCGGACTCGGCCAGGTGGTCTAGCTCCGACTCCTGTATCCGCTGGCCGAAGGCGCCCATGTCGGGAAAGCGATGCAGCACGGTCGTCAGCCACCACGAAAACCGCACCGCTCCCCACACCCGGTGGAGAGCCGTCTCCGAATAGGTCTCCAGCAGATCAGTGGCGCCATCCTCGTAGTAGGAGATGAGCGCTCTGGACAGGTAGTAGACGTCGCTGACGGCCAGGTTCAGGCCCTTGGCTCCTGTGGGCGGGACGATGTGAGCTGCATCCCCTGCGAGGTACAGACGCCCGTACATCATCGGTTCGGCGACGAAGCTGCGGATGGGCGCGATGGACTTCTCGACCGAAGGGCCGGTGATGATCTCGTCGGAGATGTAGCCGGGGAATCGGGCGAGCAGCTCCTCCCAGAACCGGTCATCTGGCCAGTCCTCGAGGCCGTCTTCGAGCGGCACTTGCACGTAGTACCTGCTCAGCATGGGGTTTCTCTGCGAGGCCAGCGCGAATCCTCGCTCGTGGTTGGCGTAGATCAGCTCAGGGAGGGGAGGAACCTCCGCCAGGATCCCCAGCCAGCCGAACGGGTAGTCGCGCAGGAACTCACGACGGACGGTATCGGGGACCACCGTGCGGCTGACGCCGTGGAAGCCGTCGCAGCCTGCCACGAAGTCACAGTCGACTCGTCCCTCTTCCTCGTCCTTGATGAACGTGACGTAGGGCGACTCTCCTGTCACGTCGTGTGGCATCACATCGAGGGCCTCCTCGATGATGAGCCCCCCTCGGGCCTCGCGAGCCACGTCGAGGTCCTCCTGGATCATGGTCTGGCCGTAGGCCATGAAGGGACGGCCTGCGTACTTGCGGCAGTCGATGAGGATCATCTTGCCGCCGCCCCAGGTCACGTTCGAGCCGTCGTGGATGCGGCCTTCCCTGTCCATGCGGTCCCCGATCTCCGCATCGCGCAGGACCTGCACCGTGCCCCATTCGAGAACCCCTGCCCTCACGCGGGACATCACGTACTCGCGGGACTGCCGCTCGAGCACGATCGAGTGGACTCCGCCCAGGTCGAGGATCTGGCTCAGGAGCATCCCCGCGGGCCCCCCACCGATGATGGCCACCTGCGTGCGAAGTCGCTGCGTCATGTGTCGGGCACCCTGGGAATCCCTTCGACCGAAGCCGTCCACAGGCTCTCGGCCGCTGCTCTGGCCATGGGAGCCTGGACACCCAGTGTCTCGAGCAACGAGGCGGCGGCCTCCATCTCGTGGGCACGCCTGAGCGCGTGGGTTTCGGTGCCTCGGACGAGTCTGTCCACCAGCGTCTCATCGGCTGCCGCTAGCTCCGACGCGAGATGGCGCCAGAGCCACGCCGAATGACCAGATCGTTCTGCCGCCCGCATGGCTTCGATGAGAGAGGCGGCGAGTCCCTTCATGACGATGCTGCGCAGCAGCTTGCGGGCAGCCGCGTCACCTGCTCGATCACCGATGTTCTCGACGTTCGCTCCCAGAGGGACCATCAACTCGACATAGGAAGCTGCTCCAGGGCCTGACGCGAAGGAAGGCGTCCTGATGCCCTTGCCCGGCACCGTGGCCATCAGAGCCACGTCGACGAAGTGCAGTCCGCGCAGCGCCGCGATCTCCTCGAGGTTCTCCTTGAGATCGACCCCTCCAGTGGCGAGATCGGCGTACACGGTGCCGCGCGGTATCGCCTCGTACGCCTGGGTGAGGGCTGTGCGGGCGTCGGCGGCGGCGGTGATGCCGAGCACGACGTGTGGGCGCACCAGAGCCTCGCCAGGCTCGGGATGGCGAAGCACACCAGACGGTGTCTCGACGTTTGCAGGGTCGAAGGCGTGGACCACCGCGCCTGCATGTGCCAGGTCATGGGCTATCTCGCGGCCCGCCTCACCCAGCCCGAACACCGTCACGCGCGTTGGATGCTCCTTCACCGGTCGTCTGTGCGGTCCAGATACTCGACACCGAGACCCGCGAGCTTCGATCGCATGTCGTAGACGTCGACGCTGAGCTCCCCCCGTTCCAGCAGGGCGCGGGTCTCGACCTCCTTGGCGGTCCTGCTCCTGGCAGCCTCCAGCGCCGCTGAGGCACCGAGCCTCGGCACCACCACGACGCCGTCGTCGTCTGCCACGACGACGTCTCCAGCGTTCACTTCGACGCCGGCGCAGAGGATCGACGTGTTCACCGATCCTGGCGAGGCCTTGGCTGTTCCCTGGGCGTGAACGGCACGCGCCCAGACTGGAAAGCCCATCGTCTTGAGCTCAGCCACATCGCGGACACCCGCGTCGATGACCGCTCCCACGCATCCGCGAGCAGCCAGCGACGTGGCGATGAGCTCTCCGACCATGCCGTTGGTGGACGGAGAGGTGGTGGCGATGACCACGACGTCACCAGGCCTGACGGTCTCCACCGCAGCGTGGACCATGATGTTGTCGCCGGGAGCAGACAGGACCGTGACGGCCGATCCTGCGATCCGCACCTCCGTCTGAATCGGGCGGATCCGAGGGTCCATGAGCCCCGTCTGGCCGATCGCCTCGTGGATCGTGGCGACGCCTTGCTCTGCGAGGCCTGCTACGACGTCCGCAGGGGCGCGGTCGATCGTGCGAATCACCAGGTAGCGCTCCATCGACCCTCCCTCGAGGCTACGCGCGGCAACGTACCACCAGGAGTTGATCGGCGGCAATCTGGTGCACATAATCCCTCTCGGGAGGTGGCGCATGACCCGCGAGCACCGTGAGTACGACGACATTCCGGGGACCTTCGTCTTCGATGGTGAGCACTCGAGGAAGGGATACGCACTGAACATGTTCTGCATGTCGCTGAACGACCCCGCGAACCGGGACGCGTTCCGTGCAGACGAGTCTGCGTACCTCGACCGCTGGGACCTCACCCCTCAGCAGAAGCGGGCTGTCCTCGACAGGGAGTGGTTGGAGATGCTGCGTCTCGGG
>CAZKJJ010000114.1:0-6984 GCA_964553055.1 uncultured Acidimicrobiia bacterium | reverse complement strand
GAACCAGGAACTGGTCGTCGGGATTCGTCCGCACTCGATGGAGGCAGCCTCGATTGCCGGTGCTAATGACGATTTGACGATTCGTGTCGGGGTCGAGGCCACGGAAGTTTTGGGCGCCGAGACCTTCGTCCACTTCTCAGGCAAGCGTCCCCCCGTCATAACACCCGAGATCGAAGAGCTGCTGGCGGACACCGGAGAATCCGCCGAGTCATTGGGTGACACCTCACACTTCGTTGCACGAGTCAGCGCGACGGCGTCGGTGGTACGCGGAGATCTGGTGGATCTGATCATCGACACCACACAGCTCCATTTCTTCGACCGGCAGACCGGCGGCCGGATCGGCGCCAAGCAACACGCATCGGCCTGACCGGACTGCTTCGACCGGGGCAGGCTTCTGCTCGAGGGGAGCGAGCCTCTCGCGCGGCTCTCACGTCGATTCGGCGCGCAAGAGATCCAATACAGCCTCGGTGATCAGTCCGGCTACCCGATCGACCGACTCCTCGGTGTTTCCCGCGACATGTGGGGTCAGGATCACGTTCTCCAGGCCGACAAACAACGCAGCCGCCTCTGGGCCGAGTGGCTCGACGGCAAAGACGTCCACGGCTGCGCCGGCGATGCGACCATCGCGCAGCGCATTCGCCAGGGCCGGCTCGTCGACGATGCCACCGCGTGACGTGTTGATCAGGAGGGCGCCGGGCCTCATCATCTCCAGCTCAGCGACTCCGATCAGATTCGTCGTTCCCTCGCTCAACGGGACGTGGAGGCTGATGACGTCCGCTGCGAGCAGGAGTTCGTCGAGTTCGACTTGGCCCACCGCGCCCCAGGAGTCGTCCTCCGAGAGAAGTGGGTCATAGGCCACGATGTTCATGCCGAATGCGAGAGCCCTGGAGGCGACTTCCCTGGCGATCGCCCCGTAGCCGATGAGCCCTAAGTTCTTCCCCTTGAGCTCTCGCCCAAATGCGTGGCCCTGGCGCGGCCATTCCCCGGCCACCATCGACTCGGTCATCCCGAAGATGCCTCGAGACAGCAAGAGAATCGCCCCCATGACGTACTCGGCCACCGACACCGCGTTTGCTCCGATTGCCGGGATCACGGTAACCCCGGCCCTCGAGCAGGCCTCCATGTCGATGTTGTCGAGCCCGACTCCGAGACGACCCACCACTCTCAGTTCGGGGGCGGCCGTCACCAATCCGAGATCGATCCGGGTTCTGTTGCGGACGAGGATCGCCGCGGCAGTGGCGACGGCCTCGATGAGGTCGGAGCGATCCCCGTACAGGTCCGGGTCGTAGATCACCTCGTGTCCGTCTCTGAGGCGAGCGAGGTTCTCCTCAGGGAGGAATTCGGACACAACGATTCGTCTCATGGGTCCAAACCGATGATCTCGCGCGCTTCGGCCGGATCGGCGATTTGACGGCCGTGCTGCCCGGCAATGGCGACGATCTTCTCGACCAGGGCCGCGTTGGTCTCTGCCAGGTGACCGGGCGAGAGGTATGGGTTGTCCTCGAATCCGACTCGAACGTGACCGCCCAGCCCGATGACCATGGAGAGGAGTTTCCATTGCGATTCGGGACTCATCACGCTCACGTTGTAATTGGCGAAGTCCGGCAGTATGTCGACCATGTAGAGAAGCGCAGTCTCGGTAGGAGGAGTCCATGAGCCACCCTCCCAGTCGAGGAAGAGCGTGACCCAAACCGGCTCCTTCAGCAGGCCTTCCGAGTGGAGTTTGTTGAGGTTCCACATCGCTCCAGAGTGGAACGCCTCTATCTCCGGTTTCACCCCGTGATCCGAAAGCGACATTGCATAGTTGCGCAGCTCGTCGAGCGGATGCAATGAGTAGATCGTGTTGGGGGGAAGTCGAGGATCGGGCTGAAAGTGCTCGTCGTGGGCATTGAAGGCCACCGACATCATGTTTGGGCCGAGCTCCAACAAAGGCAAGCGATGCTCGAATCGAGCTCCCGCAATTCCGAACTGGATTATCGAATCGCGCTCCGCCCGGATCAGCTCGGTGATTTCGGCCCATCCCCGAACATCGATCCTGCTCAGTTTCCTCCCATCACTCTGAAGGGAGTCCTCCAGCCTGCGCACACCGTGGAGATGCGAGATCGAGGCCCCGGCGTCCACACACCTGATGTACTCCTCTGCAATGAGACGGGCATTCTCACGCGTGGGTGCAGGGCAGTTCTGGTTGGACGGGTAAGAGACCGAGGAATCACATGCTGCTGTGATGATTAGCTTGTCCATTTCATGCCTTTCCATCTGACTGCCTCGAGTCCGGACCTTTCGTGAGAGCATTCGAACTGGTCGGTGCGAGGAAGATTGCACTGACGAGCTTGCCAGACCCCGCGCCCGGACAAGGCCAGGTGGTCATTCGTCCAGAAGCCGTCGGGATCTGTGGTTCCGATCTTTCGGCGTTTCGGGGCGAGCACCCGAGAATGGTCCCACCGCTGGTCCTCGGCCACGAATTCGCCGGTGAGGTCGTCGCGGTTGGACCAGGGGTGTCCGACGACCTGAAGGGACGGAGAGTGACGGTTGACCCTGTCATTGCATGTGATGCCTGCCCGGCGTGTCTCGGTGGCGGTCGAAACATCTGCAACGCATACCGAGTTCTCGGTTGCAGAGAGGAACTCCCGGGCGCGCTTGCCGAGATGGTCGTGGTAGACGTCGACAGGACTTTCGATCTCCCTGATGGATGCTCCTATCTCAGCGGTTCGCTGATCCAGCCACTCGCGGTCAGTCATCACGCAGTGGTGGATCGCGCCGGTGTCGTACCCGGTGACGATGTCCTGATACTCGGGGCAGGTCCGGTTGGTCTCGGTGCTCTGATGCTTTCGCGGGCCGAAGGCGCAAGCACCACCGTCGTCGACATCGACCCATATCGACTCGCCCTCGCCCGGCGCATGGGCGCGGATCTCACGCTGACGGCCGAAGAGGCGGCGGAATGGAACACCCGAGATAGCGGCCCCAGGGTCGTCCTCGAATGCGCCGGAGGCACACAAACGTCAACCCTGAGAACGGCCACGGACTGGTGTCGTCCCGGTGGGACGATCGTGATCGTGGGGAATTTCGCAGAAGGGTTCGAAGGACTCGATCCCGTGGCCATCAAAGTCAAGGAACTGGACATCCTCGGATCACAGGCGTATGCCGATTCCTTTGGCCCACTCATCGGCATGGTCGGTTCGGGTCGAATCGATCCTCTGGAGATGGTCTCCCACGTGGTCGACCCGGACGCTCCATGGGCTGCATTCGAGTTGCTCGACGACCCCGAAGTCAACACCGGAAAGGTGGTCCTCTCGGCGCATCATCACTCGAAGAGTTGATCGGAGGGCTTACTTCCCCGACCCGGAGATGAGACCGGCGACGACGTGCCTCTCCACGAACGTGTAGAAGAGGATGAAGGGGACGATCGTCAGGACCGTGAACGCCGCTTCAATCGGATAGTCGGCAACTCCCTCGACGCCCTGCAGCTTGTAGAGCTCGAAGGGCAGGGTCCGCTTTCCCGGTGAGTTGACCAGAACCAACACCAGGGTGAACTCGTTCCACGCCTCTCGGAATGCGAGTACCCCGACGGTGATCATGGCCGGCGCCGCGAGCGGTGCCACGATGTATCGGATGCGTCCCCAGAGGCTCGCGCCGTCGACGTTCGCCGCCTCCTCGATATCACGTGGGATCGCTTGGAAGAAGCCCACGAGCAGCCATACCGCAAGCGGCAAGAGCATCGCGGTGTAGACGATGATCAGCGTGATTCGCTTGTCCAACATATTGGTGGCAACCGCCAGCCGGTATATCGGGATCATCATTCCGATGCTGGGCACCAGCCGTGGAAGAAGGGTGAACAAGAGTAGAAGGTGCCGACCCCGGAACCTGAACCTCGCAAAGGCATAGGCGGCGGGGACCGCGATCACGATGGTCAGAATCGTCGTGCCGATGCCAACGACAACGCTGTTCACTGCCGACGTCGTGAAACTGTCACTCGCGAGGACGTCGCCATAGGCCGCGAGGCTCGGGTCAGCGGGGATCAGTGACGGGTCGGCGAATACCTCGGTCTTGTCTTTGAGGGACACCGAGACAGTCACGAAGAAGGGAGCCACGGTCCAGACCACGAGAGCGATCAGCGGGATCGAAATGAGGATGTTCCGAAGAATCCCCTTGGTTCGGTCACCCACGGTCCGCCTCGGTCCGCGCGGCTCGCGCTCAGAGGCCTTCAGGGACTCCTCGGCGACAGCCTCTGTGAGAAGCTCTTCTTGGCGCGCGATGTCAGTCATGCTTCGTAGTCGTATTTCCGGCCAATTTGCACATAGCCCAGCGTGAGCAGGCCATTGAGAACCAAGATGAACGTCGCGATCGCAAGCGCCTGGTTGAACTCGAGATTGCGAAAGGCAACTGTGTACATCTCCATAGCCAACGTCTGAGTGGCCTTGAGTGGCCCACCTCCAGTCAGTGCGAGCACCACGCCCAGCCCGGTCAGCGTCGAGTAGCTCAGCCACACGACACTGATCAGAATCTGCGGGGCCATGAGCGGGATCGTGACATGACGGGCCCGCCTGAAGCCGGTGGCTCCGTCGACCAAAGCCGCGTCCAGATGCGCATGGTCGATCGTCATCAGCCCACCGAGAAGCAGGAGAATGACGAGCGGCAAGTCCGTCCACACTTGCGTGAAGATCACGGTGACCATCGCCCAAAAGGGATCGGCCAGCCACCTCGGGCCCTCTTCGATGAAGGGCAGGGATTCGAGGAACCGATTCACCGTCCCGAATTGGGCGTTGAACAGGATTCGGAACATCACGGCTGCAGCCACGTTGGAGACGATGTAGGGGCCGATGGTCACCGCCCGGAGGAACCGGAGCTTGCCCACGACCTTGAAGAGGGCAAAAGCGAAGACCAGGCCCAGCACCATCCCGACTATCAGAGAGCCGAATACGAAGATTCCTGTCTTCCAGAGGGAGTGGTAGAAGGCCCCCGACGAGAACATGTCCACGTAGTTCTCGGTCCCCACCCACTCGGGGTCGGCACCCAGCGACGGACGCCGGAAGAAGCTCTGCACCACGCCGTAGATGACGGGGAAGCCGAGCAGACCTGCAACGAGGAGGATGGCCGGGAGACTGAATAGATACGGCGTCGACCTGTGCTCGCCGATGATGGAGTTGTTGTCCTGACGCTGGGGCTCTTTGCGCTGCCACCAGCGACGGCGCGAAAGCTTGGGTCTCGGATCGGCTTTCGGCTTGGGATCCGCAGTCGTCGTCATGCTTCGGACACCGCTACGTCAGAGGGTACAGGAAAGCTCCCCTGCCCTGCAGGGCAAGGGAGCAATCCTGACATTGTCGGCGCTTGTCAGCACCGGTCTTCTCTTATGCCGCGTCCAACTGAGGCTGGTATCTCGCAATCAGGTCGTCACAGTCACTGGATTGCCCTGAGACGATCTCGCCGAAGAACTGCTCGAGGATGGCCTCGACCTCTCCAGCGTTCTCACCGGCGGGCTGAGGCTCCGCTGCGTTGTAAGCGGCCTTCAGATCATCGTCGAAGAACGGCCAGATCTCCAGAGCATCCGAGCTGTTGAGGAATTCCGACTGCCGTGCCGGCACGCCACCTTCGGAGGCTTGGCCAACGAGCCATTGGGTCTCCGCAACTTCTCTGATGATGATTGCCGCCTCGTCCGGGTGCTCGGTTCCCTCGATGATTCCCCACGTCCTGGCCGCCGCCAGGATGATGCCTTCGGGCCCACCTCTTCCCGCTGGCGGGGTGAGACCCCACTGGTCGGGGTAGTCGAAGCCCTCGATCTCGTTGAAGTCGCCGGCAGTGGTGAAGCCATCGAGGATCAGCCCGGCATTGCCACTGGTGAAGGCGGCTCGGGACTCGTCCTCGCCCCACGCCACTGCGTCGGGTGGGGTCAGGCCTTCGGTGGCAGCATCAACCCACCACTGACAGGTGTAGCGACCACCCTCAGAATTGAGATCGGGAACCGCGCCGTCGAACGGCGTTCCGGTGCCTGCCAGCATCGTCTTCAGAGTGGTGACTCCGTCGCCTGCCTTGGCCTGGACGGTGAGCGGAATCGAATCCGGTCGGGTCGCCTTGAGGGCCCGCATCGCCTCGAGCACTGCGTCGTAGCTGTCGAACGGAACGCTCACACCGGCTTCATCGACCCATTCCTTGTTGTAGTAGAAAGCATCGAAGTTGGCCGTGATCGACGCCCCCGCAGGCTGCTCAGTCCAGACAAGATCGCCGAGCAGGTTGTACAGATCGGGGTCCGCAGCCTCGAAATCCGACCTGAACGCCGCGGCCGTGGCCGACGACAGAATCCCGGATTCCTCGAACGCTGGCATGAGGAACGAGTCCTCAGCGCCGAGCACATCCGGCAAGGGTTGCCCAGCATCGATCCGCGCCTGCAGCTGTTGGAGGATGTCGTCATTGGACTGGAGGTCGACGATCAACTCGATGTTGTGCTCCTCCAGCATCGCCTCGACGAAGCCTGTTGGGATGTAATACTCCCTGGTGAGGATCAGGTCGATGGTGACCGGTTCACCCTCGCCTTCAGCGCCGGGCGCGGCGGTCGTTGTTTCCTCGCCGTCGCCACACGCTGCGGCCACCAGACCCATCACCACCAGCAAGGCGAAGCCACGCATCACCCCTCGAGGATGTGAGACTTGTCTCCTTGAATCGGGTTTGGCACGCCTTCTTTCTTTGAACGTCACTGAAATCCCTCCTCCGGAGTGGCCGTGTGGCTCGGGTCCCGCCCTGCTCGCAGGTGCATTTTTTTCCCATACTTCCTGCATTTGTAGAGTACCGAGCGCCAATATTCCGGTCAAACGACTCCGGGCCGGTACCCGTTCACCGGGGTCGGCAACGAATCCTAGGTGATTCGGAGGAATGATGGAGCCGTTGAGGGTGGCGCGGATCCAGGGTGCCGAGTGGTTGTGGGTAGGCCTGCCGCTAACTCCTCCGGCCCTCGCGATATCCGGGGGCGGAGGGCTCGTCGACATCGTCGTTGGC
>CAZKJJ010000113.1:0-7020 GCA_964553055.1 uncultured Acidimicrobiia bacterium | reverse complement strand
ACGACGTGTCCTGCTTCGTGCTCGACCTGCTCTCTCGCGGTCTCGTCGTGGAGATCCAACAGAGCTCTCCAGCGCCGATCTCCCAGCTGCTCGGCCCTGCGAGTGGAATCGACGATGTCCGTGAAGACGACGGTTGCGAGCTGCCTGTTGGTCGGCCGCGCCGGGCTGATGTCCAAGATGAACTCCTGGATCGCGTCCAGGGTGAGCCCGGGATCGTCCCAGTAGGGCGCGGCGTCCGTGCCAGGGAGCGGCACATATGTGGCTCCAGGAATGTGATCGGCTAGGTAGCGGCCGTGGTCCTCCGACAGGAACGGATTGTTGGTCTGATGGAGCACCAGCGTCGGAACCGTGATCGATGGCAAGACCGAGCGTGCATCGGCTTCCCACTGCGACTCGAAGTACCTCTGCACCGCTCCTGGGCTCGAGATCGCCCTTTGCAGCTTGGCGTACCAGCGGCTGAAGCGCTCGTCGTTCACTCGACTCGGGAAGAACAAGCCCAGCTCCTCGCCGGTACCCCACACCTCCGCGATCTGCTTGCCGTACTCCCTGGCCGTCTCGATGGGCACGCCGATGGGGTAGTCCTCGGCTTGGAGAAGGCGCGCCGTGGCATGGAAGATGATGAGGGCTCGCGTGCGCTCGGGACGCGTGGCGGCGAAGAGCGCCCCTGCCGGTCCTGCTGCGCCTGCGGCTACCACGACCGCCTGGGTGGAACCGACTGCATCCAGCACACACTCGATCTCCTCTGCTTCGGCTTCCCAGGGCGGGAGGGCATCGAGTGGAACCGGGTCCGAGGCGCCTGATCCTCGCTTGTCGAATCGGATCAACCGGCAGAAGTCGGCCATCGATTGGTAGAAGAGCCTGAGCATCGGGTCCTCCCACTCCACGTCGAAGGATCCCCAGAACCCGATGGCGATGACGACATCGATCGGACCGTCCCCGATCACCTGGTAGGCGACACGTTGGTCGCCGAGTCGCGCGTAGCCGGTGGTCGGTTCCATCTCGGGCAGGCTATCTGCTCAGGGGAAAGACTCGTAGGCTCCGTCCAACACGCCGTCCGAGATGTCATCGAACATGTCGAAGGCCGCGTCTTCCAGGAAGACGACGCTTCTCCCCACGGCTCTTCCTGTCGTGCCCGGTGCCACCCGGTTGTCGATGCGGCCAGGGTCGAGGTCGACCACCGCGACCGCCAAGGTGAGAAGCTCCGGTGGCGTGAGGTCGGTCGTCACGAACGCGGTGAAGATCTCCAGCATGGAGGGAACATCCAAGGGAACGACCCCTCCCCGGCCCGCCTCGGTCAGCATGGCGATCAGGATCTCGCCTTGGTTGAGCTGCCTCTGGAAGTCTCCTCCTCTGATGTGTCTGATCCGTGACCAGGCGAGCGCCTCCGCTCCATTCAGGTGCTGCCGCCCTCTTCGAAAGTCGGCTTCTGCCTTCTCGTCCGTGATCCCGAAGGGGATGTCGAACGTGAAGCCACCGAACGCATTGACCACGTCGATGAACCCCTTGAATCCCGTCACGACGTAGCCGTCGAACGTCAGGCCCGTGAGACTCTCCGCCGTTCTGGTGAGCACCTCCGGTCCCTGCGAAGCCATGGCGTGGGTCAGCTTGTCCTGGGTTCCGTCGAGCTTGGTCACGAGGGTGTCTCTTGGGATCCCCAGGATCGAACCCTGGTTCCTGGCAGGATCGATCCCCAGGATGTGCAGGCTGTCCGCTCGAAAGAGCAGAGGATTCTGCCCGGGCCTGGCATCCGAGCCGATGATCATCAGAAGGCGCGGAGGCTCGCCGTACCAGGCGGGCAGCCCATACCGCGCGAGCTTGGCGCCCACCACTTCCCACCCTGCCCTGGCCTCGTGGGCGAGCACGACGTCTTCGTCCAGCTGCACGACTGCAACCGTCTGTTCGAGGATCGTCCTGGTCGCGGACTCGCCTTCGAGATGGAGCGCCCGTGGCCCGACGGGCTCCGTGAACGAGCTCGCGAGGCCTGGCGGGAGCGGCGGGGGAGGGTGCCCGGGGTCGAGCACGTAGGCGTAGAAGGCCGCAACGGCTTCCGTCAGCCCCTGGGGAGCGTCCAGGATCTCGGCGACCACCTCCGGGGGCGGAAGCGTGGTCGTCGGCGCTGGCGGATTGGTGGTGGCAGGCGACGTAGCCGGCGTCGGCTGTGTTGTGGGCTGTCCTGTAGAAGCGGTCGGCTCGTCCTGTGCACAGGCTGCTGCCGCGAACATCACGACCACGAGAAGGCACGTGATGCGGAGCATTGCAGGCACACTAGGTCGCGCCCTGCGGCAAGCCTCCGCGATCTGCTCGCCGGGCGGCACGTACGTATACTCCCGCCGGCCTGGGAGGACCCCTTGAGTTTCGACGGATACGTGATCGCGGCCGCAGTGGTCGCCGTCCTCGGTCTGGCGTTGGCTGCCTTCTATGCGACCCGTGTGTTGGCGGCGAGTCGAGGCAACGCCACCATGGTCGCCATTTCCGACAGCATCCGTGAGGGTGCGGATGCGTTCATGCGCCGTGAGTACACCTGGGTGTCCGTGTTCGTGGTGGCACTGGCCGTTCTCATCGCGGTACTGGTGCCGTGGGGAAGGCCCTGGGGAGCCGTGGCGTATGTCTTCGGAGCCCTCCTCTCGGCTTCAGCAGGCTTCATCGGCATGCGGGTCGCAACGGCTGCGAACAGCCGGACGACCGAGGCAGCACGGGTGGGCGGTGTAGGCGGCGCTCTGCCCGTGGCGTTCAGGGGTGGAGCCGTCATGGGGTTCACCGTGGCAGGGCTGGGCCTCCTGGGCGTGGCGATCGGATATCTGGTCTTCAAAGTCTGGCTCGAGGACGAGCGATGGGACGAGATCATCACCGCGATCGGCCTCGGTGCTTCGTCGATCGCCCTGTTCGCCAGGGTCGGAGGTGGGATCTTCACCAAGGCCGCAGACGTTGGAGCAGACCTGGTCGGCAAGGTCGAGGCCGGCATTCCCGAGGACGACCCTCGGAACCCTGCGACGATCGCAGACAACGTCGGCGACAACGTCGGAGACGTTGCCGGCATGGGAGCGGACCTGTTCGAGAGCTACGTCGGGGCGATGATCGCTCCAATCGCCTACGCCGCCATCGTCTTCCAGGGCTCGAGCTTCTCAGCACAGGCCATCATCTTTCCGATCGCGGTGGCCGCCCTCGGGATGTTGGCCTCGATCCTCGGGTCGTTTCTCGTGCGACCCAGGGGAGGGAACCTGGCCGCGGCACTGCACCGGGGGACGTACGGCGCAGCGATCCTCACGGCGATCGGCGTCGGCGGTCTCGCCTTCCTCTTGTTCGGCGACGTGGCTGACAACCCGGTCGGGATCTGGCTGGCCGTGGTCGTCGGGCTCGCCGTCGGTCTCTTGGTCGGGCAGATCTCGGAGTGGTTCACGTCCGATCACTTCAAGACCGTGAAGGAGGTGGCCAGGCAATCCGAGACAGGCCCTGCCACGGTGATCCTCGCCGGGGTTGCCGAGGGCAAGCGGTCAGCGGCCTTCTCCGTGATCACGGTGGCCGTCGGCATCGCCGCGGCGTACGCAGCCGGTGATTGGGCGCTTGGCGACGGCGGGGGCATCTACGGGGTGGCCATCGCCGCCATCGGTGTCCTCGCCACGCTCGGCATCACCGTCTCTGTCGATGCGTACGGCCCGATAGCGGACAACGCGGGAGGCATCGCCGAGATGGCTCACCTTCCGCCTGAGGTTCGGCAGGCCACAGACGCGCTGGACTCGCTTGGGAACACGACCGCTGCCATCGCAAAGGGCTTCGCGATCGGCTCGGCGGCTGTGACCGCGCTTGCGCTCTTCTCGGCATTCACACAGGCCGTCGGCTTGGAGACGATCGACCTCACCAGAGTGGAGCCCACAGTCGGCCTGTTCCTGGGCGCGATGTTTCCGTTTCTGTTTGCCTCGCTCACGATCAACGCCGTGGGAAGGGCTGCTCACAAGATGATCGAGGAGGTCCGCCGCCAGTTCCGCGACATTCCCGGCCTGCGGGAGGGAAGGGAGGGCGTGACGGCCGAATACGCTCGCTGCGTGGACATCGCCACGGGTGGCGCTCTGCGCGAGATGGTGCTTCCCGGCACCCTGGCTATCGGCCTTCCCATCGTGATCGGTTACGTCGACACCGAGGCCTTGGGCGGCTTCCTGGCAGGTGCGTTGGTCACCGGCTTCCTCCTCGCCATCTACATGGCAAACGCGGGTGGCATGTGGGACAACGCCAAGAAGTTCATCGAGGCTGGCGCCTACGGTGGGAAGGGCTCCGCCTCGCACAAGGCGGCCGTGATCGGCGACACGGTAGGCGACCCGTTCAAGGACACCGCAGGACCGGCCATGAACATCGTCATCAAGGTCATGACGATCGTCTCACTCATCTTCGCGGCCGCTTTCATCAGCTGAGCAGAGCTTCGACCTCGGCGATCCTCAGGCCTGTTCGACGCTGGAGGAGCTCGTAGATAGACCGGAGCGGGTCGAGCTGCGCCAGCATCGAGGCCTCGGCTTCCGCCCGCATCCCGAGGGCCTCGGGTCCCACCTCGAGTGAGACCGCCACCGAGTAGAGGCGCTTGACGCTGACGGCCACATCGAAGAACTCCAGCGACTCGATGCGGGCCCCTGCGTGGTGCTCGTAGCGTTCCAGGATCGCCTCCCTCCAACCCGCCCCCTCGCTGGCACCAACGAGCATCAGGGTCCAGGCGACATCGAACCTCGGGTCCGAGACGTCGATCTGGGTCCAGTCCACCACGTGTGGCTGGCCAGGGGCATAGAGCACGTTCTCGGGGTGGAAGTCCCAGTGCACGACCGCGGGCTCGGCTCGGGTCACGTCCGATGTGTGCTGGTCCAGCCATGCGAAGCAATCCTCGAACCCATGCAGCCGACGAGCTTCGTAGACCGCCCTCCAGCGGTCGAGCTCCTTCCGTATCAGGCCTGGCGTGGAGCTGTCACCGACGGCGAACCGTGCCGCGAACGGACGCCAGTCGATTCGGTGCAGACGAGCTTCGAGCCGCGCGAACTCGTCGAGGAGATCGAAGCGAACCGGAATCGAGAAGATCTGGCCCCAGAGCGGGTCCCCGGGAACCCAGCGCATCACCATGAAGGGTTGGCCAAGAGGCACATTCTCGGTCACCGCCGCAAGGACCTCAGGAACCGGGTACCCGACCGCGCGAAGCAGACGCATCCCTGCGGACTCGCGCGCCGCCTTGGCCGACGCATGCGGCCCCGAGTACCTGCGCAGGACGACGTAGGTGAGCTCCCCATCGAGGCGGATGCCGAAGCGGTGGATCGTGCTCTCCCAGCCTGCCGCGATCTCTTCGATCGCCTCTGGCCGGTCCTCGGACAGGCCAGAGGACCTGACGTAGTCGGCAAGGGCGGCCTCCAGCGGATCGCTCATCGAGGCGATGGCCGGCGGGTCCGCTCGTGAGAAGGCACCTTCACTAGATGGCGACCTGGACTCCCACTTCCACGACTTGGTCCGTCGGGAGCCCGAAGAATCGGGCGGCGCTGGCTGCGTTTCTGTGCATGAAAGCGAACAGGTGCTCGCGCCAGAGCCGCATGCCGGGCAGCTCCGTGGGGATGATCGTCTCCTTTCCAACGAAGTACGTGGCATCTGAGGGGTCGAATCCGAAGTCCTTCGAGACGATGCTCGTCAGGGCGTCCGGCACGTTCGGCTCCTGCATGAAGCCGTAGTGCAGCACGACCTGGTAGAACCCCTCTCCCAGGTCGTGCACTGTGTCCCTACGTACCTGCTGAACCCTTGGCGTGTCCCGAACATCGACTGAGACCAGGACCACCGTCTCGTGCAGCACCTCGTGATGTCGCAGGTTGGTGAGCAACGCGGGAGGCGTGGCTCCCGGCTCTGCGAACAGATAGACGCCTGTGCCCTGCACGCGTTGTTGGGGGTGCTCGACGATCGAGGCGATGAAACGCTCGACGGGGAGTTCGCCTTGACGAACCCGCTCCGTCATCAGCCGCCTTCCCTGTTTCCACGTAGCCATGAGCGTGAAACCGAGCACGCCGACGAAGAGGGGAAACCAGCCACCCGCAGGGACCTTCGTGATATTCGCCGAGAAGAAGGTCAGATCGACGATGAGAAAGGCGCCCGCAATTCCCAACGTGCTCGGGCGTCCCCACCCCCACCGTTGACGCATCACCACGAAGAGCAGGACCGTTGTGATGACCATGTCGGTCGACACCCCCACGCCATACGCGGCGGCGAGGCCGCTCGATGAGCCAAACACCAGCACGAGCGCGACGGAAGCGACCATGAGCATCCAGTTGATCGTCGAAACGTAGATCTGACCGAATTGGCGATGCGACGTGTGGTCGACGTGCTGGCGGGGAAGGTACCCGAGTTGGATGGCCTGCGAGGTCAGCGAGTACGCGCCGGAGATCAGGGCTTGTGATGCGATGACGGTGGCCATCGTGGCGAGCACGACGAGCGGAAGCACTCCCCAATCAGGAGCGAGTCGGTAGAACGGGTTCTCGATTGCGCTCGGGTCACGGATCAGGAGAGCTCCCTGCCCCAGATAGTTCAGCGCCAGAGCCGGGAACACCAGCACGAACCACCCGAGCCGGATCGGGCGCTTGCCGAAGTGCCCCATGTCCGCGTACAGGGCCTCACTTCCCGTTACGACGAGGAATACGCCTCCCAGGGCCAGGAAGGCGACCCGCGGCTGCGTGACGAGGATCGTGACAGCACGGGCCGGGTTGAAGGCGTTGAGGACGTCAGGAACCTGCAGGATCTGGATCGAGCCCAGGACTGCCAACACCGAGAACCACACAAGCATCACGGGTCCGAACCAGGACCCCAAGGTTCCCGTTCCGCGGTGCTGGTTGCTGAAGAGCACGACGAGGATGACCGAAGCGATGATCACGACCCAGGGCTCGAGCGACGGCACCGCCACCTCGAGCCCTTCAACGGCCGACAGCACCGATATGGCTGGTGTGATCATGCCGTCGCCGTAGAGGAGGGCAGTCCCGAACAGGCCGATGCCGATCAGTACAGCTCGGCGTCGGTTCT
>CAZKJJ010000112.1:0-7022 GCA_964553055.1 uncultured Acidimicrobiia bacterium | reverse complement strand
GGAGAAGGCGCTCCTGGAGACCCTCGACGGCAGAGACTAGCTCCCCCGCTGGCTGCCTCCTTACGTGATGGGCCTCGAGACCGGCGCCGTTCCGGGCGTAGGAGCAGGGACGGTGGGAGCCGAGGAGGCCTTCAACCCCACGGTCGTGAACAACGTGGAGACGCTGGCCAACGTCCCCCACATCCTCCAAAACGGCGCCGACTGGTTCCGCTCGATAGGCACCGAGACCTCCCCAGGAACGATGGTCTTCACCGTGACGGGTGACGTTTCGCGTCAGGCAGTCGCGGAGCTGCCCATGGGGACCCCCCTCTCCTACCTCGTCTACGGGCCGGGCGGTGGGCCGCAACCGGGTAGAAGCGTCAAGGCAGTGTTCCCCGGAGTCTCGAACTCACCTCTGCCCTCCTCCCTGCTCGAGACGCCCATGGACTTCGATTCGATGAGAAGCGTCGGATCGGGTCTGGGGTCGGGAGGCATGATCGTCTACGACGACTCGGCGTGTCTGGTCGCGGTGGCCGCCACCCTCTCACGGTTCCTGGCCTTCGAGTCGTGTGGGCAGTGCCCACCATGCAAACTCGGCACCCGCACCATCAGCGACCTGTTCTCCAAGCTCGAGGAAGGCTCGGCAGACGATCACGTCATGTCGGAGATCTCTGCATGGGCGGGCCACGTCGTGGACGCCAACCGGTGCGGGCTCGGTCAGGGACAGCGAGCCCTCGCCACAGGGGTGCTCCATCACTTCGAGGAAGAGCTGCGCTCCCACATCGGTTCGCCATGCACCTCGGAACGCAGCATCGACGTGCCCAAGATCATCGACCTGGATGCCGACCAGGTGAGCTACGACGTCTCCTACTTCCGGTGGCGCAGACCCTGAGGTCTCCCGGGCGCGGTGTGGGGCAGGGTCGGCGTCACATGGTGGCGTCGAGCATCCAGGCGGTCTTCTCGTGCGCCTCGATGCGCTGGGTCGCCAGGTCGGCCGTGGCGATGTAACCTGCCGCCTCCGCTGCCTCCGTCACGGCCATGGCCGATTCCGCAGCGGTGCGGTGCCCGACGGTGAGGACCTTGAGCATGTCCGTCGCCTCCGGGACCCCTGGCTCCTCTCCGACCGCGCTGAGAGCCGTGAACTCACTGAACGTGGCGGGCGCAGGAGATCCGAGGGCTCGGATGCGCTCGGCAATCACGTCGACCGCCATGGCGAGCTCCGTGTACTGGACCTCGAACATCGCGTGCAGGGCAGGGAACATGGGCCCCGTCACGTTCCAGTGGTAGTTCTGTGTCTTCAGGTACAGCGTGTACGTGTCTGCCAGCAGGCGCCCCAGGGCCTCGACGGTGGCCCGGTTCTCGTTCTCAGCTATGACAGCCTCCTTCTCGCTTCACCGCTGACCATGCCTGCCTTCTGATGGAGACGCCAGAGGCGTACGGCCCCCCTTGGCACCGTGGGCCCGACGCCTGCTAGTCGATCACCACCGTCAGCGGCTCGGACAGACCGAGCCGGTAGACGATCCGCTGGCCCGCGACGATGGCGATGGGCGGTACGACCGAACCAGCGATCAGCACGTCGCCTGCCTGCAGGCTCTCCCCCGCCTCGTGGAGGTAGGTCGCCACGTGCCCGACGATGTCGACGATCGCGCCGGTGAGCGACTCCAGCTCGGTCGTAGAAGCCAGCCTCCTCCCGTCCTCCTCGACGACGGCCTCGAGCCCTTCGAGCAGCCCCCCTGCTCTGCCAGTGTCCGGAGCCCCCAGGACGTACCCACGGTGGTAGATATCGCCTGCCAGGATCTCCTCGACGTCCACCGGCTCCGGGTAGACATCGGCCAGCTCGAGAGCAGGACCGAGCGCTCCGATCGAACGGCGCACCTGCTCGTCAGGAGCGTGGGGCGGCACGTCGCGACCGATGTGAATCGCGATCTCGGGCTCCGCCACGGGCCGCTGCCAGCCGGCGATGTCGACAGTGTCCCCTGCACGGAGGGCGGTCCGGTCGGTGAGGAAGCCAACGAGCGGGCCCTCCAGGCTCAGGCGCTCCTGAGCGGCCGGAGCCCCGAACCCGACCTTCCATCCGACATGACGGGCGCCCTCCTTCAGCAGCGACCGGCGAGACGCCAGCTGCCGCTTCATACCCGCGCCGATCCTCGGATCGTCGGTCACGTGGGGATGTCCTCGGTCTCGTAGCCTGCCGCCTCGAGCGAGCCTGCTCCGCTCCAGCCCCACACCAGCGTCACGTCACGGTCGCCTGTGTTGTTGAAGCCGTGCCACTCGCCGCGGCTGGTGAACACCACGTCGCCCTCGGCTGCTGCTTCGTCGCCTTCGTCCGTGTAGATGACTCCCTCACCTGACAGGACCACGAAGAACTCGTCTGCGTTCGGGTGGCGGTGACGCTCATGACGGGCGCCTGGCGGCAGCACCGTCCACCCAACGAGGAGGTCGTCCGTTTCCGCCGTGGCCTCGTCGAACAGGAACTGGACACGCATGTCCACCCAGCCCTCGGATGCCCTGAGCCCCCCGACCTCGGGAACGTCGCGTCGGTTGGTCCGGTAGCGGCTCATTGCGCCATACCTCCCAGCCGGTGGTACACGTCGAACACGGTAACGAAGTCACGATGGCTGAGGCCGAGCCCATGGCAGGCGTTCAGCATCTCGTTGGCGGCAGCGCCCAGCGGCACAGGCGAGCCTTGCCTACGCCCGAGCTCCAGCGCAAGCAGCATGTCCTTCTGTTGAAGAGTCACAGTCGCCAGCGGCTTGTCTGGCATCTTCCCCTCGAGGATGAACGGGCCGCGGTAGCCCATCACAGGCGAGGCCACCACAGAGTTGAGCATGGCGTCGACCGCCACCTCCCTGGCCACGCCTCCCTTCTCCGCCAGCGCCACCGCCTCGCAGAACGCCACCATCTCCACGATGAGCGCCAGGTTGACGGCCACCTTCATCTGCGCTGCTTGGCCGCTCTCACCGATGTAGGCCACCTTCGAGCCGATGTCGAGGAGTAGCGGCTCGACACGTTCGAACGCCTGCCGATCTCCCCCCACCATCAGGGATGCCTCCCCCTTGGCGACGGTGATCGGGCTCCCAGACAGGGGGGCGTCGAGCATGGTCAATCCTGCGGCCGCGAACTCGGCTGCCACCGCCCGAGACTGGTCTGGGTCGATGGTGCTCATGTCGAGGTAGACGCCGCCTGGTCTCAGTCCGGCGATCACGCCATCCGGTCCGAGCGCCACCGCCCGTACCGCCGCCGCATCTGTGACCATCGAGAACACCGCATCGGCGGACGCCGCGGCTTCCCGGGGTGAGCCGGACCAGGACATGCCCGCCTCGATGAGTGGCTGGGCCTTCTCCGCGGTCCGGTTCCAGCCGGTCACTCGGTGACCTGCTTCCAGCAGGCGAGGCACGATCACCGACCCCATGTCGCCCAGCCCGATGAAACTCACCTCCATTGCCCACCTCCGTCCGGTGAGTGTAAAGGCGGGGGCGTCGGGTGCTCAGGGACTCAGCAGACGCCGCCCACCGAATCCAAGAAATCGCCGGAGGCGCCGTCCTTGCCCTTCGCTGTCCACAAGTAGCCGGTCACCTGGTAGCCGGGCGAAGCTTGCGATGCCCAGGTGTGGGTGAAGCTGCCGTCCTTCGCATGGACCCGCTGCCAGTGCGACTCGACCATCGCTCCGGTTCCGGTGGACAGGTTCACCCGTACGAACAGCATTCCTTTTCCGCCGGTCCAGGTGAGGGTCACGCTGCAGTCGGCGTCCACGACGATGTCGAAATCTTCGGGGAGCGGCCTGGCCTGCGCATCGCCGATCTCGGCGAAGACGACCAGCGGCACGAGCAACAACAGCGTGAGGAGAAGGACGGTACCCCGCTCGGGGCGATCCATGGACATCGGTGGGCCTTTCAGTCAGGCCTCCGTACCGCCCCTCCTGAACCTACCGCGCCAGACGGTTCCGTCAACGGGCTTCAGTCGGCTGGTGGGAAGACGATCAGCGAAGACGGCACGGTGTCGTGCTCTGGCTGGTACTCGTAGCCACTGAGGAGGACACCCGTGATCCTGACCTCCAGCGGACCCCCCTCGAATGGCCCCAGCCCCGCTCTGATCTTCCCGCCGCCGTTTGCCACGAACGAGCCTGCCCCTTCAGCAGGACCGCTCCAGGTCACGCTGACCGTGGCGCCGCCTGGGCTACCTGAGGTGACGCCGAGGTCGATGAGGAGGGTCACGGTCCAGTCGTCCGACGTCCCCTCACTCACCGCAGAGAATCGCGTCACGAAGACGCCCTCGATCGGGCGAGTGGTCGTGGCCGGCACGGTCGTGGTAGTCGACACCGTGATCGTGGTCGGCTGGATCGACGTGGTGGTCGTTGTGGGCGTCGTGGAGGTGGAAGACGTGGTCGCATCAGCCACCGTGGTCGAGTCAGGCAACGTCGTCTGCCCTGGCGTGATCGACGTCGTGGAGGTGAGAGCGGCGGCAGTCCGGGTCTCAAGCCGAGCAGATCCGGACGCTCCCGACGTGGAGGCGGCTGGAGCCACCGGTCCCTCCTCCGCTGCGGGCTGTGTGGTTTCAGGGGCTTCTGTCTGGGCGGACAGCACCTCGGTGTCTCGTCGGCTTCCGAGCGAGTCGATCGCTGCCACGACCAGCACCGCCAGCACCACCACGGCCACGATGGCCACCACCCCCCAGCGCGCGTAACGATTGATCTGCTCGTCGGTCCAGTGCCTCACTCGCCATCCTCCGAGGCGTCGAGACGACAAGCTAGGGGAACGGGCAGGCCTCAAGCAGTCGGCGTCGAGGACCATTCGTCCGTAGCGCACGGCGAACCCGATAGGGTCCGGTGCGTGCGAGGAGCGATCGTGGCATCGGTGTTGCTGACAGGCGTCGCGGCCTGCGGCGGGGAGGCGCTGGCACCATCGACTTCCTTCAGCCTTCCTTCGACGATCACCTCTGCCGTCACGACCCACCCCCCGTCCTCACAGGCCGCAACCACCAGCGCCGCCGCCGCCGATATCCCCATCGCCTGGGACTTCTCGCCTTCGGAGGCTCTCGTGAGCATCACGCTCATCGAGGCAGGTCTGGAGCCCCACCTGCTCCGTGAATACGTGCTGAGAGAGGACACCGCAGTCGATACGTCGATGCGATTCGGCTTCTCGCTGGTGCAGGTCGTCGGCGGAGCAACGTCGATCGACCTGGATTCGGCAGTGGATATCGGACTGAGCGTCGAGGTGGAGGATGTCGTGCCTGAGGGATACGTCGTCACGTCGACCTACGGCGACTATCGCGTCCATGCCTCCGATCAGGCCACACGCAGCGCTCTCCAGAGTGTCTACGCGGCCCTGTCCGGCACAGAGACAACCCAGCTCGTCGCGCCCAACGGACAAGTGTTGGCGGTGCCAGCCGACGAGACCCTCGACGAGTTCACAGATCTCGCTTCCGCCTTGGCTGGTGCGGCTGCGCCTTTGCCTTCCGAGCCGATCGGAGTCGGCGCCAGTTGGGAAGTGGTCAGCGAAGTCGAGGTCCAGGGTCTTGCCTTCGTGCAGACGTCGACGATCACGGTGGTCGGTATCGAAGGGTCCGTGATGGACGTCGTCCTGGAGGTAGCCCAGGTCCTCGGCCCTGAAGGCCTGAGCCTTCCCGGCGTCGACCTCACGGGCGAGTCCACGCTCGTGACGGAGGGATCCGGGCAGGCTCAGTGGGATCTCTCCCGCCCGATCCCCCTGTCTGCATTCACCGAGGCCATCCAGATGCTCCACGTCACGGGGACGGTCGGCGGAGAGACGACGAGCCTCGAGCAGACCACCGAGGTCACGTTCACGCTGCCGAGCCTCGCCTCCCTCGCTCCTCCTGAGGGCACGGAGTTCTTCGAGATCGAGGATCGCTTCCACTCCGAGGACCCGATCTCCTACGAGCAGGACCCGCCCGTCGGCGGCAACCACGCTCCGACCTGGCTGCCCTGTGGCTTCTACGATCAGCCGGTCGCAAGCGAGCAGGCTGTGCATTCGCTGGAGCACGGCGCCGTCTGGATCACCTACCAGCCCGACCTTCCCGATGAGCAGGTCGAGGTCCTGCGTAAACTGGCTGAGGATGAGTCGTTTGTCCTGGTGAGTCCCTATCCCGATCTCCTGGCGCCTGTTGTCGCTTCTGCCTGGGGTCGGCAGCTCGCGATCGACTCCGCCACGGACCCTGACTTGCAACAATTCGTGAGCGCCTTCCAGCAAGGCCCTCAGACTCCGGAGCCGGGTGCGCCGTGTACCGGAGGGACCTCGGCGACGCAATGACGGAAACAGCGCGATCACAACGTTGGACGGCGGATCCGGCCTGGCATCATCTCTGCTGACTTCTCCGATCAGCGCGGTTATACTGAATGGCAGGGATGATCTAGCGATCCACGGGCCGGGATGAATCGTGCACCGGCGCCCGCCGGACCGGCGTGAGCAATGCGAAGTGAACGAGCACGAACCAGTTTGGACGACTCAGGAGGTAGGGAATGCTGCTGCGTCTGCTTTACGACGACATGCTGGCCCAAGCCAGTTACCTGGTTGGCTGTCAGACAACCGGTGAAGCTCTGGTCATCGACCCCAATCGTAACTCGGAGCAGTACATCGACCTCGCCGACCGCGAGGGCTTCGACATCACGGCGGTGACCGAGACCCATATCCATGCGGATTATCTCTCCGGCTCCCGCGAGTTGGCGGCGAGGACCGGCGCGACGCTCTACCTCTCTGACGAGGGCACCGACGACTGGAAGTATGAGTTCGCAGCCAGCGACGGCGCCACGCTGGTAAAAAATGGCGACATCAAACTCGAGGTCATGCACACACCCGGCCACACCCCCGAACACATCTCGTTCGTGCTGACGGACCGCGGGGCCAATGTGCCGATGGGCATCTTCTCCGGCGATTTCGTCTTCGTCGGCGATGTCGGCCGGCCGGACTTGCTCGAGACCGCCGCCGGCTTCATTGGCACGATGGAGAGCGGCGCGCGCACGCTCTACCAGTCGCTGCAGCGCTTCAAAAAGCTACCTGATCACCTGCAAGTCTGGCCCGGCCATGGAG
>CAZKJJ010000111.1:0-7035 GCA_964553055.1 uncultured Acidimicrobiia bacterium | reverse complement strand
GGCAGAGCACTACGTTCGCAACGTAGGGGCCACGGGTTCAAATCCCGTCACCTCCACTCACGCCCTCACGCCCTCACTGTGAGAGTTCAGTAGGTGTGTCTCACTTTGGCTTCGGCTCCTGTGTCTCAGTTTGCGGCCCGGCTTCGGCTGCTGGGCGACACTGGCTCCGGTACCTGTGTCTCACTGTTTCCACGTCTGATCTCGGGTTCTGGTCTTCACTCGGGTCGACACGAGCCGAGGAGGATCCCGAAATGCTGGCGGATCGCGTAGAGGTGCGCCGATCGCTCGCCACTCTGCCAGGAGCGTGGAAATCGATCCACTGGCGCTGAATGCCTGCTGGTCGTTCGGCGTCTAAGGCGGTGGTCGGCGCAATGGTCGCGGTAGCGGAGCACTTCTCAGCCGATCAGCGCACGCATATGGTGTCCGGCGCATCGACGGCGCCCGGTCAGTGGTAGGTGCCGCCACTCCACACCGGACATTCGCTGCTGGCCGCGCCGAGCGATGTGTCCCACCTGCGCCCGGTGGCGTCCACCCGCTGAGGTGCCAGCGCATCGACCGCAACCTGGTCACCGGCCGCAGCCGCGGCGGCGACCTGGCGGATCAGGTCGTTCTCCTCCTCCATCGCCAGAAGGAACCGTTCGACACGGTCGGCGATCTCGTCTGGCACCGTGAGGGAATGCAGCTGAGCGATCACAGCATCGGCGTAGAGGGCCCGCGTGTCGTGCCATGCGGCGAGACTTTGCAGATCGGGGAAGCTCTGATAGATGCTGACGGAGTACTGCCCCCCGGACGCCAAACCGGCCACCTCTGCCTCGAACTCTGTTTCGGCGGTGAGGCAGATCGCATACGCCTCGGTGATGTACCGTGCCACTGCCAGCTCCTCGGTCGCTCGGGCCACGGCCTCCGGCGAGGAGGTGAACTCGTCGACGTATCGGTCCCACAGGGCGATCGAGGTCCCGTCGAAGAGCGGATAGGCGTTGATCGCCACGTAGACCTCACCGTCCAAGATGGGGCCTACGCGGCTCACCCGATTCGTCGGGTGGAGGAACATGCGCTCGAGGTCGTCGGGGTGGTTGGCGGCGACCCAACGCTTGAACATGAACAACAGGTCGCTGTAGGCGTCAAAGCCAGACCCTTCGATGGCGTGCTCGATACTGGCGCCACCCACGATGATCCGGAAGCTATCGCTCGCCGGTGGCCAGTCGAGGGCACGGCCCAGGTCGATCTCGCTCGTGAAGTCGCAGACGACCGCCTCAACGTCGGCAGCGGCCTCAGCCAGACAGCCGTGGTCCTGGAACTCCCAGCCTACGGCCTCACGCCAGCTCTGGAGCGCCGCGAGCCGATTCGGATGGATCGCCCCCTGGAACGTGCCATCGGCGCTGAACATGGCCGCTACGGCCTCGCCGTCCCCGGCGACCCACGCAGCCATGAACGCCTCGGCCACCCCCAGGGCGCCGCCCGCAGGCACGGTCGCAGGTGGAGCATCGGTGACACTCGCTTCGCCTCCGCCGATGAGCAAGGCTGAGACGGCCGCGATCCCGACAGCCGCCACGACGAGGAGGGCAGCGACCACCAAGCCGGGGATCTGACGGGTGGGTCCGCTGCCTCCGAGGACGGACCGGCCGTAGCTTCCACCGATGACCTGGCTTGCTGGCGCCGGACCGGCCATGGTGCCCGTCGGCTGACCCTCAGTCCCAATCTCTGCTCGAATCTCGGAGAGCAACACGGCGGCCTCGGCCATGTGCTGCCGAAATCCCTCCGCGTCCGGGACCGGATCAGCATCGCGCAGCGCGGTCATCGCAGCATCGATACGGTCGCTCATGGTGTTCCTCCCTGCTGGACCGACCTAGGAGAGGGGGTGGTGGCGTGGAACTGGGGACCAAGAGCCCGAGCCAGGCGCTGTCTTGCCCGATGAAGGCGCTGCTCGGCGGCCGGAACCGAACAGCCCACCACGGATGCGATCTCTGGTGCAGATAGGTCCTCCCAGACGGAGAGCCGCAGCACCTCACGGTCGCCGGGGCGCAGCGAGCCGAGAGCAGCCAACACCGCTCGATCCTGCTCGCGGCGCAGCACGATCACGTCTGTGGACACTGCGGATTCGGCTACCAACCCGGCTAGTCGCGATCTGAGCCCTGCGGCCCTGCCCTCAGACCTCCATCGATTGCGGATCGCCCCGTAGGCGACCCGATACAGCCACGGCAACGGCAGCTCCTTCTCGAAGCTGTCGATCAGACGCCACAGAGTCATGAACACCTCGTGTGCTACTTCTTCCGCCTCGGGACGGCTCATCCGACGAGCGCAGTAGGCCAGCACCGCCGGGTAGTGCGCCTCGTAGATCCGAGTGAACCGCTCTTCGGAAGCTGGAGCCACTGCGTCTCTCCCGTCTCTCACCTCTATCCGTGCACGGACGCCCGAATCCTGACAGGAGAACCGCCCGCCCGCCTGGAGCAAGCAGTCCGAGGCCCCGCCATGGGCCACACGGCCGACCCGAAGTGGTCTCGAGCTGCCCCGAATGGCGAAGGTTGCTGCCCCTCAGGTCGCCGGGTAGCGTGACCCGCTCGCGCGGCTAGGGGGGTCGGATGAACAAGAGTGCGCTGGTGATCTTGCTTGCGCTGGTGGCCGCCTCATGTGGAGGCGACGGCGCCGACGAAGGCGGGACGCCCACCCCCACCGTGGCGGTCGATGCCGAGGAGCTGGCTGAAGATCCCGAGCAGGCCGCCGCAGACCTCGCTCAGGATCTCGAAGAAGTGCAACAGGCCGTCGGCGGCGGGTCGGCGACGCTGACGGTCGGCGATCAGGTATGGACCTTCAACTCTGTGCTGTGCGCCTTCGGTGAGGAGCAGATCGGCCAACCTGGGGCCGAGTTCAACCTGTCGGCTATCCAGGACGGCCTGCAGCTCTACGTGTCGATCGACTCCTTCGGTCATTCCGTGACCCTGGATGACATCACCGACTTCGAGAACCCATCGGTTCAGCTGGGGGCAGGGTTCGCGGGCGGCAACCCCGAGGAATTCATCGTCGTCGACGGCAAGAACGTGACGGCGACGGCCTCCTTCGTCGACGGTACGACCGACAGCTTCGAAGGCATCGAGGGAACGCTGGAGGCGACCTGTCCGTAGACGTAGCTTGCGGCCTGAACAGCGAGTGGCCGCCAGCCGTGAGTCCGTCGATGTGTTCAAGTGCCCGGTACTCGCCGAAGGCCAGAGCCAGTGGCGAGTGGATCCATCATGAACCGTTCGGCAGGTGAGGGAATCCACGATCCAGAGGAAGGGGTCACGCCCTCCGGTTTCATCGTCACCGGTGCCAGTCGGAGCCGAGTGCCTGCGGCCTTCGAACCAGTGCTAGAGGCCGCTGCCGGGGCCTTCTCAGCCAAGGGAGCCTCCCTGTACCTCTATGGCTCGGTCGCCACCGGGACGGCGCGCGTTCCCGACTCCGACGTGGACCTCGTGAGCATCGGGCTGCCTCCGGAGGACGCCAGCCGACTCTCCAGCGCTCTCTCGGGGCAGTTCAGAGACCTCTGCAGATCCGTCGCCATCGGTCCCGGCCAGCCCAGCGACTATGAGGGAGACGACGACGAGGCCTACGGCCATCGCGTGTTTCTCCGCCACTACTGCGTTCACCTCGCAGGCCCTGACTTTCGATCTGCACTTCCGGACGTCGCTGCTGACGCCAGAGCTGCCCGCGGCTTCAACGGAGACATCGCCGAGCATGCTGAGCGATGGCGAGAGGCGTTGGCCGATGGAGATGACCCGGTCGTGCTGAGTCGCCGCATCGGCCGCAAGTGCCTCTTCGCGGTGGCAGGGTTGGTCAGCATCCACGATCACAGATGGACAACCGACCGCGCAGCCGCCGCGCAACGGTGGGCTGAGGTCGAGCCGGCCCTGGCAGGCAGCCTTCAGGTTCTCCTGCAGTGGAGCCGCGGCCAGGGCTCACCTGATCGACAAGCTGTCGAGGCGGCGCTCGACGGCATCGTGGCTGAGATCGTCGAGTCGTTTGAGATCCAGATCGGTCTGTGGAACCGGCGGTGAGAGCCTCGCGGCTGGTGAAGGCCTCACCGCGTTCGAGCTCCTGGAGATGGGCACGTTAGAGACGGCGGTCGGCCTGCGGTAGAGGTCACGCAGACCGACGAAGGATTGGCCGTAGTGGACGACACCGCGACGATCACGATCAGCAACGTCCTCGGTAGCGACGGTTACGCCAAGGTCGTCAACCAGCTCCTCCTGCCCACACCCTGAGCGAGTTCGCCTGCCTTTCAGAGCCTCCTCGGGGCTGGCGGCCCTGACGGCTCCTGACACACCACCGATGGCGGCAGCGTGCCAGCATGGCTGAGGACAGTGAGGAGCGGGTGAGGCAGAACGGACGGCCACCAAACAAGGGTGGGACCTCGCTCGAAACGCCACGGTGAGCTCGCCTCGTTTCTCCTTCAAGGTATGGCCCAGAGACATCTCCTGGAACCAGCTCGCGGACATCTGGGAGGCCGTGGACGACGGCTTCACCTACGACGCGGGATGGCTGTTCGATCACTTCTACCCGCCCCGCCCCGGTCAACGCGCCGCCCTCTTCGAGGCATGGACGCTGCTGGCGGCCCTCGCTGCCAGAACCCACCGGCTGCGGCTCGGCGTGATGGTGTCCTCGAACACCTTTCGTCATCCGTCCCTGCTGGCCAAGATGGCCTCGACGGTGGATCACGTCTCAGGGGGACGGCTGGAGATCGGACTGGGGGCGGGCTGGCACGAAGAGGAGCACCGCGCCTTCGGAATCGACCTCCCGCCGCCCGAGGAGCGATGGAAGAGACTCGACGAGGCCTGTGCCATCATCGACGGGCTGCTGACAGAGGAGCTCTTCTCCTTTCAGGGCTCCTACTACGAGGTCCGTGACGCAAGGCCCGGTCTGCTTCCGCTGCAGCAGCCGCGCCCCCCTCTCGTCATCGGCGGGATAGGGCTGCGGCGTACGTTGCCTTTGGTCGCCAAATGGGCGGATCACTGGAACTACTACGGCGTCACCATGACGCCCCAAGACTTCCGGAGGCGGCACCACCGGCTCGAGGAGCTCTGCCAGGAGCGGGGCAGGAATCCAGGGAGCATCGCGGCCTCGGTGCAACTGCTCTACCAGGACGATCCGCAGGAGGCTGCCTCACAGGCGGCCGGTTACCTCGAAGCGGGCGCAGACGAGATCGTGGTCAGCTTCAGAACTCCCGTGGATCTCGGCACGGTGGAGGCCTGCGGAGAGGCGCTGGCCTCGCTGCGGTGAACGTGTCGTGATGGACGAAGAGATGGTCGACCTCGACCCAGAGCACGTCGTCATCACCGAGGCCGTTCCCGGATCGTCGATCCCCGTTCACTTGATGTACGTGGAAACGATCGACGGGCTCTACGCACCCATAGGCATCAGGAAGCCGCCAGGCGATGGACCCTTCGCGATCGTGCTCCTCGCGTCGGGCAATGGCGGCGGGGGCATGCCATGGGTGCGGGACGCAGTCGCCAACCGTGGCTACATCATGGAACGGCTGCTGGCCGCCGGCCACGCCTGCGCATGGCTTCGGTATCGATCGGAGGTCGAGCTGGGCTACCACAAGGGAGGAAGGCTGGTCAGGGACACCAGGCAGGGACGCGACCTCTTCAACCGCGGTCCGCTGGAGTACGAGGACGAGATCGCGGTGATCGAGTACGTCAAGACACTCGACTACGTTGACGCCGACCGGGTTGGGCTCGTCGGTATGAGCCACGGAGGTGAGATGGTCCTCAAGATCGCCTCCGAGTACCAAGGAGCCGCTGTGGGCGTCGCCAGCGAGCCGGCCGCCCATGAGTTCCTGGCGCTGACGCCAGACGAGACGGCCTCTGTCGACGAGGAGACCCACTTGCGCAACATCGAGGAGATGCAGATGGAGGACCCCGCCAAAGTCCTGGCTCGTATCGACGTGGCACTCGCCAGGTCTCGGATCGCCACGATCGACACTCCCCTCATGGTCATGAGTCGCGAGACCGACCATCTGCAAGGCATCTTCCGGGTCACCTACGAGCTGTTGGAGGAAGCAGGCAAGGACGTCGAGTGGGTGTCCTACGACCATCCACTCCACGGCTATTTGTTTCCGCTCAGAGGTGAGGATGGCTCCTACTCGGTCGACGAGGTCCAGGAAGCGGCGATCGGCGGAGTCATCGACTACCTAGGCCGGTACCTGAGCTCCTGACGCCGACGAGGCGGCGGCCGCCAGCCTTGCCGCAAGCGCTTGTTCGGGCTCGAGGACGTACAGCCCGCCGTTGACCCGATCTGTCACGTAGACCAGCAAGTCCTCGCTCACCCAGACGTCGTTGATCTGGGCCGCTTTCTGGCCCTTCGGGCAGCGAGGGATCCAGTGCGCGATCTCGGTGGGACGGATCGGATCGGCGAGGTCGTAGACGCGCAGCCCGGCGTTGAAGTAGGTGGCGAAGACGACCTCCTCGCTCTGGTAGCTGCCTGGCCGGTTCTCGTGGAGACAGTGCGCCCCGAAGCGGAGGCCCCGGTCGCAGAAGTTGCCCTCGGGCACCGGGCAGATGGAGAGGACCCGAGGGACAGTCTCATCAGCCGTGTCCACGACCCGCACCATGTGCGGCGGGCCGTCGCAGCCGTCGGTCGTGGCCTCGTCCGTCGCGACGACCAACTCCCGAGAAGGAAGGGGCAGGCACGTGTGCGTGCTGTCGCCTTCCCAGGTCAGTCTGGAGATCACGGTCGGCTCTGAGCGATCGGAGATGTCGAGGATGACCATGCCGGAGTCCCAGAGGCCCAGGTAGGCACGGTCGCCGTGCACGAGGGCGTGATGAACCGACCGGGACTCCTCCCTGGGCCAGTCTGGCTGCTCTCCACCGCCCCGCCACATGCCTGGCCACCACCACCGTCCGGTCTCGGTCGGGTTCGCGGGATCCTCTAGATCGAGGATGACCCAGATCCGCTCCTCGAAGCCGGCGGGGGTGGCTGACACGTAGGCATAGCGTCCCCCCTCGTAGACGATGCGATGGACTCCCTCCCCGGACGAGTCCCAAAACCCGACCTGGCGGGGAT
>CAZKJJ010000110.1:0-7062 GCA_964553055.1 uncultured Acidimicrobiia bacterium | reverse complement strand
CGTTCCGCAGCCAGGCGTTGACCGGCCGCGCGGACTTCCAGCGGCGATCCGCTGGCTGCCAGGCGTCCTGACCAGCGACATCGGAGAGGCTTTCGAAGAAGCCGCCGTCGACACGTTCTTCGCGAGGATGGTGCCCCAGTTCCCCCGCTATGAGGAAGAAGGTATCGACCCACACACGATGCTGGCTCAGATCCATCGCGTCCTGGCGCCGGGAGGCAGGGTGGTCATGGCGAACCACACGTTCATCCCTCTCCAGATCTACCCATCCGTACGCGCCGAGACCGACAGCGACAGGCTGCTGGCACGACTCGAGCGACTCGCAGCCGCAGGGGGCATCGGGGAGATCGCCGAGTCGGACGCCAGGAGAATCGCCGGCCTCGTCGAGATGGTGCGATACCTGGGACTGCACCCGCGGGAGGGTGCAGCAGGTGAGACAGGATACGGCCTCGAGCTGCCAGCCTTGATCCAGGCATGCATCGGTGCCGGGTTCCGCGTCGAGATCGTCGAGGATGTGGAGCCGTTCACGTTCCCCACGGGGATGTGGGATCGCTTCGAGTTCGAGGCGGGTGAGGTGGCCAAGCTCGGAGCGCAGGTGTTCGAGCTCAAACGTAGGTATCTGCTCTCTGCTACGGACGGGCACGCTCGGCCCTCCGTCATCAAGGGAATGCTGGCGGAGCTGGAACAGCTGGTGGAGTTCGTGTGGGTGCCGATAGTCCGTGTGGTGGGTCGGAAGGAGTCGTGAGCGCTGTGAGAGACCTACCGTGATCGCTCGCTACGTCCTGCCAGAGATGGCCACCGTCTGGGCAGAGACCAGAAGGATCCTTCTGTGGAAGGAGATCGAGGCTCTCGCCGCCGAGGGGTGGGAGGACGTGGGTGCGGCCCCCCCAGGCACCGCCGCCGCTGTCCGAGCTGCAGAGACGCCGACGGCGGACGAGGTGGCAGCCAGAGAGCGCGAGACTCAACACGATCTGGCCGCCTTCGTCGATCTCCTGGCAGCGAGGGCAGGAGACGCCGGGCGCTGGGTCCACTACGGATTGACCTCATCCGATGTCCTCGATACCGCGACCGCCGTGCAGCTCGACGAGAGCTCGGCGCTCCTCCTCGGCAGGGCAGAGGATCTGTTCGAGACCGTCCGCGGTCTGGCCCTCCTCTACAGGGACTCCGAGATGGTGGGCAGGACCCACGGTGTGTGGGCGGAACCGACCACGTTCGGGCTGAAGCTGGCGAGCTGGGCGTTCGAGCTGGCACGTGATCACACCCGCCTCCGCCGAGCCCGGCAGGCTGTTGCGGTAGGCAAGCTCAGCGGCGCGGTCGGCACGTATGCCCACGTTCGTCCAGAAATAGAGGCCTTGGTGTGCGATCGGCTGGGTCTCTCGCCGGAGCCTGCCTCGACTCAGGTCACGGCCAGGGATCGCCACGCCGAGTACCTGCAGGCACTCGCCCTCTTCGGGGCATCCATCGAGCGGTTCTCCACCGAGGTTCGCCATCTCGCCCGCAGCGAGGTGGGAGAGGTCGCCGAGCCCTTCGGCAGTGCACAGAAGGGCTCGAGCGCCATGCCTCACAAGCGAAATCCCGTCGTCTCGGAGCGCATGGCGGGCCTCGCCCGACTACTGCGCGGCTACGCGAACGTCGGCCTCGAGAACGTTGCCCTCTGGCACGAGCGCGACATCAGCCACTCCTCCGCCGAGCGGGTGGTCCTGCCAGACGCCAGCCATTGCCTCTTCTACATGCTCGTCAAGTTCCACGATGTGATGGAGGGGCTGGTGGTCGACACCTCGCGCATGCGCGACAATCTCGAAGCCGCCGGGGGTCTGGTCTTCAGCCAGACAGTGCTGCACGGGCTCATCGACTCGGGGATGGCCAGAGACGACGCCTACCAGGCTGTCCAAAGGGCTTCCACCGCTGCGATCGATACAGGGCGTACGCTGCGGGAGGCCCTTGCGGAGGACGAGGACGTCGGCCGTTCAGGGATCGAGCTCGAGGAGGCCTTCTCGACGAAGCGGCTACTCGCTCTGACCGGGCACGTCTTTGACCGCCTCGAGGCTCTCAGCCTCCGCTGAAGGCTGCTCCCGTCCATTGCGGTACTGGGCCAGTACCACCACGACGACCACGACCGCCAGGACGAGCGACAAGAGGAGGAAGGTGGCGCGCAGGCTGCCTGCCACCGTGGCGACCACGGCACCCACGGCGTCTCGACCTCGACCGGCCACGATCTCATTGACGAGCGTCTGCTCCAGCAAGGCCGTGATCAGCCAGGCGACCAGGCCACTGACCGCGGCGCCGATCGCGAGGGCCACACCGAATCGTCTCCTGTCGATCGCCAGCACCACCGCCGCCGCAAACAGGAGGACGGTCAGGAGCGGCAACAACCAGAACAGGGTGTCCAGCAGTTGGACAACGCTCTGGGCTGCCTCCAGCCTGTCCGATCTGAACACGACGACCTCGCCGAAATCCTCGGGAATCTCGATACCGAGGCGATCCGCGACCGTTGAGAGCACATCCCCCGACCCGAGACCAGACAGGTCCACGCCCAGCAGATCGCCGACCCGCTGACCGAACTCGGAGAGCACCGCCGAGACGCCCTCTCTCAGGTCGAGCGTCACCACGCCCCCTTCGACCTCGACAGGACCGGCGCCTCCGCGGAGGAAGGTCACCACAGCCGTGTGCGCCACCCGGTTCGCCTCCTCCCAGATCACCTGAAAGGGCGCGGCCGTCACGACGTCGGAGACTCGGTCCGCCACGAAGTTCTCTGCGAAGCCTGCGAGCGGTACCGCCAGGACGTCGAGGGGCGAGGGGAGGCGCTCCGCCAGGCGACCCTCCACGTCCACCAAATCGAGCAGCTCGGTCGCTATTCGTTGCGCGACAGCGTCCGCTACCTCTTCCTCTTCGACGATCGGGCCCACCAGCTCGACCCAGCCCTCCGTGTCGAGGAGCGTCTGGTGCACCCACCAGGCTGCGCCCGACGCGACAACCCCTATCCAGGCGAGGATCCCCAACAACCAGGCAAGCCAGCGGATCCGAGGAGTCCGAGCCCAGAAGCCCGCCTGTTCGTCAGGGATCGCTGCGTCTTCTTCCATGGTCTCGTCCGGCACGGTCTACGGATGCTAACCGGCAGGCGAGGCGGGCTTCAGTCCGACCAGGGCGCACCACGAGGTCTTCGGCAGGCCGACACACCGATGGGTTCACAGGTCCACTGGCCAGAGGTCAGTGACGTCGGATGCCGACTCGGCTGCAGGGTGGGAGGAGCGGTACAGGACGGCGTTCAGCTCCGCCGACGCAACGACCGCCAGGCCGATCAAGTAAGCCCACACCAACATGACCAGAACCGTGGCAAGCGAGCCATAACGGGCGGCCAGTGACTCCGTCTTCGGCGCGAGGTATACGACCGTGGCCACCTGCAACGCCGCGACGCTCAGCGCCGTGAGCAGAGCGCCTGGCACCATGTCCAACCACCCCGCGCCAGGATCATGAGGCATGAGCAGCGACACCCCCAGCCAGAAGGCAGCGACCGCGGCGAGTTGAAGCGCCGTAGAGAGCACGACCGTGGATGGGCCGCTCCCAAAGTCGAAGGCTGCGGAGAACGCCAGAGAGATGGCAGCAGCTCCGAGCACCGCGAAGGGTGTCAGCCAAGGTCGTCGCTGGCGCGGTAGGCGAACGCGCCAGATGAAGGCGAACACTCGGCGAAGCGTGCGGACGAGAGCCATCGCGGCCCAGAGGGTGGCCAGGATCGTCACGAGGAAACCCCCCGCGCGCCAGGCGGTTTGGGCATTCGAGACATCGCCTGCGGCCTGGGCAAAGATCCCCGCCATTCCCGCATCGCGCGCCGCCTCGTTCACGGTCTCTCCCGAGAAATCGGAGTAGAAGCCGACCCCGACGATCAGCAGGGCTAGGAGCGGCGTGAGGAACAACACAATGCGGCTCACCAGAGCTCCGGCAAGGACCGAGATGGGAAGCACCCGGTTCCTGGCGATGCTGAGAAACGCAGCATCGATCGTCCGCGAGGTCGCCCTTCGCTCCTGGAGCCGCGAGGTCGTGGCCGTGGTCCAGGCGGACGCACGCGCCCGGAGGGTCGAGCGGGCCTGCTCCCCCTCCGCCTCGCGCTCGTCCGCAGGATCGGGTTCAGTCACGGGAGATGTCCGCCGCCGAACGATACCAGCGGACGAAGGCCTCCTTCAGGCCCGAGGCGCCTGGCGTTTTCCTGTCAATCTGGGGTTCCGCTCAGAGGTCTCAGATTGACACGAAAGAAGGTGCCCGGGCCCTGCGGGCCCGGGCTCCCCGTTCTACAGCATCGCCTTGCGCTTCAGCTCCTCGTACTCCTCGTCTGAGAGAGCGCCTTCACTGTGCAGCCTCTTCAGCTTGGCGATCTCATCCGCAGAGCTGTAGCCGGCGACTCGCCGCTGCTGAGCTTCCATCTCCTCCATCATGCGAGCGTCCTGCTCCGTCATCTTCGGCCTGGCGATCAGGTAGATCAGGATGCCGAGGATGGGCAGGAAGATGATGAAGAACGTCCAGAGCGCCTTCACCCAGCCTGACATGTCGTCACGTCGGAAGATGTCCGTGAAGACCGTGATGAGCAGCCAGAACCAGATCACCAGCAGGAAGAACCAGAGCATCCACAGGACGACGTCCCAGAACTGGATGCCGGCCCCCGAGACACCACCAGAGCAGGACGCCGCGATGAGAGCGAGACCTGCCGGTCCGAGAACTCGTACGAGCTTGGTACGCATACCCCTCCTTTCCTCTGCACGGGAATCTAGTGCGCTGGGCAGGCTGCCACCTCCCCTGCCTGTCGAGCCGGGCGTTCCTTGCCCGTCCTAGCCCGCGGTGGCAAGCTCTGGGCTCGATGGCGTCTGACGCCGTGACCGAGTCTCCAGCCGACAGGGGCACCCGCACCATCTCCGGCCGGTGGTTCCTGACATTCACAGGGGCTCCACGGGCCCGTCGCCCCTCCGATGCCATGGCGGTCCTGGCCGGCGTCTTCCTCGTGACGATGGGCATCGTCGGAGCTGGTGAGGTCACCGAGTTCGAATCTGGAGTCGCCGACTTCCTCGGCTCTCTCCCTGGGTGGGGACAAGGCCTCTTCACCATCGGGTACGCACTCAGCGTCGTCTACGCGCTCGCCGTCCTCGTTGCCGCCGTCTTGGGAGGCAGGAGACGCAGGGAGATACTTCGAGACCTGATCGTCGCTCTCGTTGCGGCGGTCGCCGTGTCTCTCATCCTGATCAGGCTCATCGAGAGCAAGTGGCCCGTCCTCCTCCCGGAGTTCACGTCGACTGAGCCGACCCCCGAGTTTCCGGTGTTCAGAGTCGTCTTGGTGACGGCGTTGCTCGCCACCGCTGCACCGCACGTCATCCGGCCTCTGAGACGCATCGGCTGGCTGATCATCGCGGTGGTCACGGTCGCCAGCATGGGACTCGGCTTCGGGTTTCCCAGCGACGCATTCGGAGCGGTGGGTCTGGGACTCATCGCAGCAGGGGCGGTTCTGCTGCGGTACGGCTCGCCACGCGGATACCCGCAGGCCACTGCCGTGGCCCAAGCCCTGCACGAGCTCGGAGTCACAGCAACCGGGCTCCGCGTCGCCCCCACCCAGAGCTGGGGAGCGCGGCTGTTCTGGGCCGAGGACGGTGGCGGCAGGCGGATGACGGTCAAGGCCTACGGACGCGACGCCACAGAGTCCCAGTTCTTCGCCAAAGCCTGGAGGTCGATCTGGTTCAGGGACACCGGTCCTTCCGTCATGTACTCCCGGCTCCAGGGGGTCGAGCACGAGGCGCTGATGACGATGCTCGCAGCCAGGGAAGGGGTCGCCACCCCGACGGTCCGAGCCGCAGGCGAGCCGGGAGAGGATGTTGCGCTGCTCGTGGTGGACCGGGTGGGAGTCCCGATTCGGGAGCTCGACGCCGCCTCGATACGCGACGACATGCTCGCCGGCTTGTGGGAAGACGTCGGGAGGCTGCACGCCGCGTCGATGGCCCACGGAAGCCTCAGCGTCGAGACCGCCTTCGAATCGGACGGCCGTCACCTCCTCACCGACTTCGCATTCTCGTCTGTAGGGGCTCCCGATATGCGTCTGCATTCAGACGTCGTGGAACTGATGTTCTCCCTCGCCACAGTGGTCGGCGCCGAGCGAGCAGCCAGCACAGCTCTCCAAGGCCTGGGAGCTCACGCCTTCGCGGCGGCGCTCCCTTACCTCCAGCTCGCGACCGTCAGCAACCGCGTGAGGAAGGCGGCGGGGGAACCCAAGGAGCTGATGCGCCAGCTTCAGCAGCAGGCGGAGCAGCTGACCGACATAGAGCTGCCTGAGCAGGCCCAGATCAAGCGGATATCGACACGGCAGCTCGTCATGACCGGGCTGATGCTGCTGGCTGCGTACGCGCTGATATCGATGCTTGCGGACCTCGACTGGGTGACCGTCGGTGAGGCGCTCAGAGGGGCGAGCTGGGCATGGATCGTCGCCGCCTTCGCCATCGGCCAGGGGTCGTTCGTGTTCGAAGCCACTGCCATGGTCGCCGCGGTGGGCGAGCCACTGCCTGCCCGGCCCGTGCTCGTCCTCCAGGTCGCCTCGAAGTACATCAGCCTCGCCATCCCAGGCGCCGCGGGACGCGTGGCCACCAACACTGCCTTCCTGCGAAAGTTCGGCGTGTCAGCCACCAGCGCCGTGACCCAAGGCGGCCTGGACACTCTCTCGGGTTTCCTCGTGGAGGCCTCGATCATCGCGCTGGTGCTGATCTTCGGGGACATCGAAGTCGGCGCGGACTCAGGTGATCGGGACTGGGGTCTGATCGTTGCGCTAGTGATCGCCCTGATCATCGCCGGTGTGATCGTTGTCCGGCGGGTCGCGAAGATCAGAGAGAGGGTGCTTCCCGTCGTTCGAGAGATCCTGGGGGCGTTCACGTCGCTCTTCGAGACGCCGAGGCGCGCCTTGAACCTCCTCGGGAGCAACGTGCTCTCCAGGCTCGTGCTCGGAACCACCCTGGCAGCGGTGCTCGTCGGCTTGGGCAGCCCGATCGGACCGCTCACGGGGCTCGTCGTCGTCGTGGCGAGCAATCTGCTCGCCGGACTCGC
>CAZKJJ010000109.1:0-7135 GCA_964553055.1 uncultured Acidimicrobiia bacterium | reverse complement strand
ACCACGCATCGCCGATCGAGAATCTCATCGCAGAGGGGTTCGGCACCCTCACCACCGCCGAGACGCAGGATGTCGAGGGGGCAGGGACATGGCAGCAGGGGACGTGGAGGGCGCTCTTCGCCAGAGACCTCGTCTCCCAGGCCGAGGGAGCGGCGACCTTCGAGGGGGCGACCTTGGTGGCGTTCGCGGTGTGGGACGGCCAGCACGGTGACCGCAACGGGCAGAAGTCGATCGCGCAGTTCGTGGACCTCAACCTCTCGAGTGAGGCGCTCCCAGAAGCCAGGGCACCCAGGGGCCCGGCTTCGGTGTCCCTGTGGCTGCCGGTGTTGCTGATCGCGGTCATGGCAGCCTTCGCCATACGCTTGGCCACCCTGGGCAGGCCCGGGCCTCCTCTCTCCGTGGAGGAGCGAGAGCCCGAGAACGAATAGCGACGCAGCGGAAGCGCTCGACGCAGCCCGAGTTGAGTCCTTTGCCCCTGTGAAAGGGAGTCGAGCCCGGCCACGATGGACATCAGAGAAGGGAGGTGCCGGTGCACGCAAGACCGGGCGATCGTCTGGTGATCAAGGGCCATCGCGTCGGTGAGATGGAGCGTTACGCAGAGATCCTCGAAGTTCGCGGTGAGCACGGAAAGCCGCCCTACCTCGTCCGCTGGGAAGACGGACATGAGGGCTTGATCTTCCCGGGAAGCGACGCGGTCGTCGAGACATCGAAGGCGGCCACCAGGTAGCAGGGCGGGAGACGGCGAGACTCTGAAACCGGCGGCGGTCGTCGCAGGGTCGTTCCCAGCCGCCGAGGCCTCGAGATGGCTCCTTCGGGTGCGAGGCCAACATTCGCAAGATCCTGATAGCGAGAGTGTCGAGGTCGCACGATCCTGGGTGATGTGAGGTCACGCCGACTGCTCCTCGCAGGACTCGTCGCCGCGTTGACGGGCTGCGGACAGGGCGCCACGGAGCCGTCGCAAGTGCCTGCAGCACCCGTCCAGACGACGTCGACCCCGCCTCGTGAGGCAACATCGACGCCGCCTCGCGAGGCACCATCGACCACGCAGGATCCAGGCGGTCGGTTCAGGGTGGAAGGACTCTTCGAGGTGCTCTCACAGGATCCGGTGATACCCCACGGCAGGCCCGGATCCTGGGACGGTCAGTTCACCGATCCCGGGGCGGCCACCGTCCAACAGGACACGATCCATGTGCTGCAGAACGGTTTCGTCGGCTGGCCTGCCCCCGTCGGGATCGGACACTGGTCCTCAGAAGACGGGGGCATCAGCTGGACCGAGGTCTCCGAGGAGCCGGTGCTCCACGGCGCAGAGGTGCCGTTTGCGGGCGTCACGGCCCTCGCATCTTCCCTGATCATCGAAGAGGACGGCACCTGGGTCCTCTACTTCTACACATGGGACGATCAGTCGTGGCCCAGGTCTGCCTCGACGATCGGACGTGCGACAGCGCCGAGCCCGGAAGGCCCATGGCTGATCGAGCCCGACCCCGTCCTGGAGCCCGGACCGCAGGGCAGCTGGGATGACCTGGCGGTGAGGGTGCCCAGCGTCGTCCGCACCGACGAGGGGTACTCGATGTGGTACACGGGAGCGAGCAGCACCAAGGCGATGATCGGGCTGGCGCGGTCTTCTGACGGCGTGACGTGGGTCAAGCACGACGATCCTGCCACGTCAGACACGCTGTTCGGGGAGTCGGATCCGGTGCTCGTGCCTGAACCTTCGAGAGGCTCGACGTGGGATCAGGCAAACGTCCATCAGCCGCGGGGCGTGGAGGTCGATGACGGCTTCATCATGCTCTACGCGGCCGTCAACACCGTCGAGACGCCAAGCGCGGTCATCCAACGCCACGGCCTTGCTGTCTCCCGGGACGGAGTGTCGTGGGCCCGATCGGCCACTCCTGTGATCGCGCCGAGCAATGTGCGCGGCGGGACCGCCATCTGGTTCACGGAGCTGCTCAGGTTCGAAGAGCGTCTCCTGGCCTTCTTGGAGGTCGGAACCGGAGGAGAGACCGAGGTGTACCTGGCAGCTGCCGGACTCAAAGACGTACCCGACGTCTGAACAGCTCCTCGGGACGTCCCAGCTGTGTTCGTGCGTGCGAAGGGGGGATTCCGAACTCGGCTCGAAACGCCGAAGCGAAGTGACTGTGCGACGAGAAGCCATGCCTCACCGCCAATCCCGAGAGATCGTCCGTCCCGATCTGCTCGAGGGCCGATGCCAATCTCAGCAGGCTCCGGTAGCGCGAGAGCGTGTGACCGCTGACTGCGCGAAACACCCTGCTGAGGTGGAAGGGAGAGGCTCCGACCGCGGCAGCCAGATCCGAGAGCAGCAGCGAAGCCGCAGGATCCGAGGCGATCAGCTCCTTGGCGTCCGCGACCAGACGTCTGTGACGGATCCGCGTTTCATCTCGTGGTGCCGCCGGCTCCTCGTCTGAAGCTGCCTGCAGGGTCGAGCGGGCAATCCAACAGATCGCCTCCTCCAGTTCGAGCGTGTCTGCGTCTGCTGCACTGGCGACTGCGCTTCGTACCGCCCACAGCACCGAGGTGGGGACAGGAACGTCGAATCTCGAGAAGGGGCGAGCATGGGCAGGTCCTGGCCCCCGGATGCCGGCCTCTCCTGTCAGCTCCTCCCACCACGCAGGCGTCAGGGCCAGGTAATCGCAGCGGTCGATGCCGTTGAGGTACCGCACGCGTACCCTCTCCCCCTCGTTGTAGAGAAGGGCTGTCGTCGCGTCGGCGACGGCAGCCTGTCTGCGGCCCTCGACGAAGACAGCGGCCCGTGGAAAGACCATGAGGGGCTTGCGGAACGCTGATCCTGACAACCGATCGCCTGCCACGGCCCGGTAGATCCCGAGCGTCCCAACGGACCCGCGGTAGAGGTGACGCTCCTCAGGCACGCCAGGCATCATCACCGAACTGTAGGTGGGCGGCAGCTCGTCGAGCCGCGGCTATGAAACAGGCTCGGACTCCTCCCGCCTGGTGTTGACGAACGCGACACCCGCAGTCACGGCAGCTACGAGGAAGAGCGCGCCGATCGTCAGCGCTGACCGCCACGTGAGAAACGCAAACACGAGGGTGGAGGCGCCCAGCGCAATGCTGGCGGTCCTCGGTCGTGGCGTGAGGGAGCCAATCAGGGCGGCGATCGAGGCCACGAGCATGACGGCGCCCCACTGTGCCGCTTGCCAGACGGTGTCCCCCTGGCCGAGGATCAGAGCCACGTAGGCCGCCAGCGTGACCAGGCCGACGATGCCCGAAGCCAGCGCCCACGGCCGCACAGCTGCCACGGAGTCAGCGTACCCGAGGCGGCGCGGTGGAGGCGACGACGTGAAGGGGCCTTCGTCGAGAGGGGGCGAAAGCACCCGACGGAAAGAGGCCCCCGGCACAGCCGAGGGCCTCTCGTTCCAGATTGGCTCCTGTGCTAGCCCAGCTCGTCCTCGAGCGTCTCGCCGATGTTCGAGAACGTGTCTGAGACCTGCTCTCCGGCGAACGTGATCGCCACCAGTGCCACGATGGCGATGAGGACCACCAGGAGCGCATACTCGACGAGCGTGGCTCCGCGCTCCTCGTGGAGTGTCCACCACGCATGTGCTTTCGTCAGCAGTGTCAGCATCGATCCCCTTCCTCTCCTCGCAGGTTGCTGCCTGCTGTCAACCTATTGTCGGGCTGGTGGCGACCAATAGGTCGCCGGTCCCATTCACGGAGCGTGTCATGGCGCGCGCCGAGCGCGCGATCGAGAACTCGTAGAATCGGGACCCTGTTCCGCTCGCCAGGGAGTCCCCAGCATCATCACACGGAGGCGTTCGTCCTCGAGCCTCTGACTCCTGGACACGTCGAACTCGACTCCGCGGCAGTCATGGCGAGCAGGAACACCCTCCGTGCCTGGAGCGGGTCGGGATGGCCGCCAGACGACTTCACGATCGAAGACAACCGGACTGACCTGGAGCGGCACGAACGGGAGCACCGGGAGGGCGTCGCCTTCACCTACACCGTCCTCACCCCGCACCGCAGCGAGTGTCTGGGATGTGTGTACCTGACGCCGCTGCGGTGGCTACAGGACGACAACCCCTCCGTGGAGACGGTGTCCCCAGAAGCGGCAGTCATCGGCTTCTGGGTGGTCGAGGCGCTCCTGGTAGACGGGTTGGAAGGCAGGCTGCTCGAGGAGCTACGCCTCTGGCTCCGGCAGTACTGGAGCTTTCCTGCGGTGTATTTCGCAGCGCGGGCCGCCAACGTCCGGCAGGTCGCTCTCTTCGAGCAGGCGGGTCTGACCAGGGTGGGTTCGGTATCGGTCTCAGGAAGGGTGGGGAGCTTCCTGCTCTTCTCGGAGCCTCCCGGAGGCTCACGACCGGCCGAAGACTAAGTTGGCTCTGCCCTCGAGAGGAGCGTCATGGCCGCATCTGCCATCACATGTCAGTCACTGACGAAGACGTACGGCGAGGGTGACAGCACCGTCTATGCCCTGCGCGATGTCTCCTTGGAGATTGCGAGAGGAGAGTTCGTCGTGCTGCTCGGGCCTTCAGGCTCGGGCAAGACGACCCTCCTGAATCAGATCGGGGCACTCGAGTCACCGACGTCAGGGAGGATCGAGGCCAACGGCACAGATCTGGAACATCTCGACGAAGCCGGTCGGACGCTGTACAGACTCGAGTCTGTCGGCTTCGTGTTTCAGTTCTACAACCTGATTCCGACACTGACCGCCAGGGAGAACGTCGAGCTCGTAGCCGAGATCACAGGCGACGATCCGCGACGTCGAACCGAGGAGGCGTTGAGAGAGGTCGGCCTCGGAGACCGGCTCGATCACTTCCCTGCTCAGATGTCCGGCGGCGAGCAGCAGCGGGTCTCCATTGCGCGTGGCCTGGTCAAGGACCCTCCCATCCTGCTCTGCGACGAGCCGACGGGCGCACTCGACGTAGGAACGGGCAAGGATGTCCTCTCGTTGCTCCAGGACTCCACGCGGGTCGGCACCCGAAGCGTGCTCCTGGTCACACACAACACCGAGATCGCACGCATCGCCGATCGCATCATCAGGCTGCGTGACGGCGAGGTCATCGAGGACCTTACGAACACATCCCCCACAGACGCGATCGATCTCGACTGGTGAGAACGCTCGCACTCAAGCGGCGAAGGGACTTCAAGGCTCGCCGGTGGCAGTTCCTGGCGGTCGGCATCACGACCGGCCTTGGCGTGATGATGTTCGCGGCCAGCTACGACGCCTATCTCAACCTCGATTCCTCGTACAACGGAACCTACGACAGGCTCGCTTTGGCGGACATGACGGTGACAGGAGCGGGAGACGACTTCGTTGCCGAGGCGATCGAAGGCGTGGCGAGCGTCCAGCGACGCCGCCAGGCAGAGCTTCCCTTCCGGGTAGGCGGCGACATCCTCTGGGGCCGCGCGATAGGGATGCCGACGGGCAGCCAACCCTCCGTCGGCAAGGTCGATGTGGTCGAGGGCACGTACCTGGATCCAGGGCGGCCCGAAGGGGTCGTGGTGGAGATCCACATGGCCAACGACTTCGGGTTGGAGCCTGGCGACACCTTCGAGATCTACGGTGGCTCCGATTGGCTCGAGGCGGAGGTGGTCGGGGTCGCCGTATCCCCCGAGTACCTGTGGCCGGCGCGAAGCAGGCAGGAGATCTTCACGGCGCCTGGGACCTTCGGCGTTGCCTTCATATCCGAGGAGCTCCTCGACCCGTTGCCCTCGACGGCTGTGGCCGACCAGACGCTCGTCCTGTACCAGGAGGACGCGGACCGCGACGCTACCGACGAGAGGCTCACCGAGGCAGCGCTCGCCCTCGGCGCCGGAGACACCCAGACGAAGGCGGAGCAGCCATCCAATGCGGTACTCCGACTCGACGTGGAAGGTTTCCAGCAACTGGCTGTCGCCTTCCCGCTGCTGTTTCTGTCTGCGGCGGGCATGGCCTCGTTCATCCTGCTGACCAGGATCGTCTACTCGCAGCGATCCCAGATCGGAACGCTCCGAGCTTCTGGGGTGAGCCGCCACGCTCTGAGGAGGCACTACCTGTCCTACGGTGTCGTTCTCGGATCGGCAGGAGCCGTGGCGGGTGTGGTGATCGGGGTCATGGCAGGCTTCTGGCTGACCGGGGCCTACACCGAAGAGCTCGGCATTCCTGACACAGTCAGGCGCCTGCATCTCGTCACGGTGGTGGGCGGCATCGCTTTCGGGCTGGTCACCGGTGCGCTCTCAGCGTTGGTGCCGGCCGGAGCAGCTTTCAAGCTGAGCCCTGCTGAGGCGATGCGCGGTGAAGCTCCTGTGTTCGGCGGCCGGGTCAGCTCGTTCGAACGCCTCCTCCCCCCTCTCCAGAAGGCGCCGATCAGATGGCGGATGGTGCTGCGGGGCGTTGGTCGCGACAAGCGAAGAAGCCTCTCCACGGTCATTGGCGTGATGCTGGCTCTCGTTCTGGTCCTCGCCTCCTGGGGCATGATCGACACGGTGGTGCTGCTCATGGATCGACAGTTCACGGAGGTGAGCCTCGAGGACGCATCCGCCGTGTTCACCGTGCCGGTCGGCGAAGCGCAGGTCGCGGAGGTCGGCGCGCTCGCCGGTGTGGAGGTGGCTGAAGAGGTGGCGCGGCTGCCAGTCTCCCTCGAGGCGAATTCGACCACCTACGCGACAGAGTTGCAGGCGTTCCCCGAAGACACGCAGCTCCATGGATTCCGATCGGAGACGGGACGACTCCCTACGGAGGGTCTGATAGGCGGAACGTCGCTGGGCGATCTGCTCGGGGTGTCGGAGGGCGACGTCGTCGAGGTCTTCGTGCCGACACTCGAAACAGCCTTCGAGGCGTCAGTCGTCGACTTCGTCGACGAGCCGATGGGCACCGTCGTGTACATGAACCGCGATGCTCTCGAAGAGGCGCTGGCAACAGGCGACCCGCCGGTCGACCCCGACCTGCTGAGAGAGCCGGTGATCTCGACCGTCGATGCGAAGTTCGCGGCAGGTGCCGACCGGCAGTCGACGCTCTCGGACATCGAGGCTCTCGAGCCGGTCGCCGCGGTCATCGACCAGCGCGCCTTCTACGACCTGGCCCAGGACTTCCTCGGGTTCTTCTACGTGTTCGTCGGGGTGATGCTGGCATTCGGAGGGCTGATGGCGTTCGCCCTCATCTTCAACACGATCTCGGTCAACG
>CAZKJJ010000108.1:0-7137 GCA_964553055.1 uncultured Acidimicrobiia bacterium | reverse complement strand
GCTGTCCGCGTAGAACTCCTCGGGCGAGTAGCCGATGATGTCCTCGATGGCAGGGCTCACGTACTCCCATCGGGGCTCGGGATGGAGACGAAGCCTGGTGATGGCGTCCGCGGCGTTGGCTGCCAGCCGCTCGAACTGGTCACGACTCTCCTGAAGAGCGCGCTCGGCACGTTTGCGCTGCGTGATGTCGGACATGGCCACGATCACATGGCGATAGTCGGGAGACTCTCCCTTCCTGACGCTCCAGCGGATGATCAGGTCACGCTCTGGGGCATCCCTCATCTCTCCAACGAACTCGTACTCGAGCTCCTCGCGGCGGTCCCACACAGCGTGCAGTTGCTGGGCATACGACTCACGGGCCGTCCTGCCGTTGGGGGTCGGCAGGCGGCCGATGATCTCGCCCCTGGATCGAGCTCCCAACAGCTCGACAGCCGCCTCGTTGACGTCGAGCACATCGATCAGTCCGACGAGCCTGTCCAGCTCTTGTGGGTTGTGCTCGAGGTAGGAGGCGATATCGTCCACGCCAGACTCCCTGAGCCTCTCGAGCGCTTCGTGGACCGAGCTGAAATCCTCCTCCCAGAGTGCGACGGGCGAGCGGTCGAACAGGTCGTGGTAGCGCTGCTCTGTGCCGAGCTGTGACCGCTGGAGTTGGTTGATCACCGCAGCGGCGCCGAGAAAGGCGAGTACGGTGCCCGAGGCCGCGCCCAGTGTCTGGCCGGTTGGGCTGCCGCGGTCCCAGATGAACAGGGTGACCATGAGGAAGAAGCCGTAGCAGGCGAGGTGCCACCACCTGACGGTCGGCAGGAATACGGTCCAGACGGCTCCGATGACCACGAGGGCCACCGCCGCGGTCTGCACATACGTTCCCGAGCCGAGCGCTGCCACCTGGACCATGGTGAGAGCAGCTGCGAGCAGGAGAAGTAGCTGAGTGTTGTACCGCTTGGTGGCGAGCTGATGGAAGCTGATCGCGCTGACGATCAGCGGCGACGCCATCCTCTGAACCGTCTGGATGTCCCCTGAGACGACGCCGACCGCCAGGAGAACGCCTGCTGCGCCCGCGGAGAGCCAGGCGGCCAGAGCCGCCACGACTCGACGGAGCTCGATCGAAGGAGCGCCGGGACTCGTGGAAGGCGTCACGAACTGGATCATCGGCGTTTCGCCTGGCCGTCTTGATCGCCCCTAGGATCAGAACGGTGGAGGATCTGGATGCCCTGGTCGGTCGGGAGCTGGGGACTGGCGAGTGGCTGGAGATCTCCCAGAAGCGGATCGACGCGTTCGCAGAGGCAACGGGCGATCACCAGTGGATCCATGTGGACGCTGACCGGGCCCGGTCAGGCCCTTTCGGGTCGACGATCGCCCATGGCTTCCTGACGTTGTCCCTCATCCCATTCCTCACGGCTGGCATCTCCTGGCCCGTCCTCGGCACGATGACGATCAACTACGGCCTCGACAGAGTGCGGTTCATCACGCCGGTCCCTGTCGGCTCCCGGGTGAGGTCCCGCGTCAGGATCGTCGAGGCACGGGCCGTGGACGGGGGAGTACAGCTCAAGAACGAGGTCACCGTCGAGCTCGAGGGCTCGGATCGCCCCGCCTGCGTCGCCGAGACGTTGACCCGGGTGTATCTGGGCTGACGGGTGCACTATGTTTCGGGGATGCAGATCTATGTCGGCAACCTTCCATGGTCCTACACGTCTTCGGACCTGCGCCGTCTGTTCGAAGCGTACGGAGCGGTCAGCACCGCCAACGTCGTGGTGGAGCGTGACACGGGCCGGTCAAGGGGGTTCGGGTTCGTGGAGATGGACTCGGACGAGGAGGCAGAGGCAGCCGTCGAGGCGCTGCACGGCTCCGATTGCGATGGGAGGAAGCTGACCGTCGAGCCGGCCCGCTGACGGAAGCCCCGGTATGGAGCTGTACGCCCGCATCAACATCCTGGACAGGCGCGCCGTCCGGCTGCCGAGGGGTGACATCCGTGAGGCCGTTGCTCTCGACGCCGATCCCATCGGACGTGCCAAGGGCTGGGTGGACAAGGGTGCGCATCGCCTGCACGTCGTCGACCTCGATGCGTCCGCGTACGGTGACTACGAGAATCGGCCGCTGATCTCAGACATCATCGCCGCGGTGGATGCAGACGTGCAGGTGGCGGGAGGCATACGATCGCCAGCTGAGGCGGAGCGGCTGCTCGAGGCGGGAGCATGGCGGATCGTCATGGGCACCGCCGCCATCGAGGACCAGAACCTGGTGTGGGACCTCTGTCGTGAGCATCCTGGCCGGGTGGCGATCAGCCTCGACGTCAGGCCGGACGAGGAGCTGGTGCTGCGGGGATGGACGACCCACAGTGGTCGGTACCTGGAAGAGGTCCTGATCGAGATGTCTTCGGCAGGCGCCGTGGCGTTCCTGGTGAACGAGGCGGGCAGGGACGCGCTGTCGGACCAGACCAACATCGGGATTCTCAGACGAGCGATGGAGGCGGTCGAGGAGCCGGTGATAGCGGCAGGGGGCGTTCGGGATCTCAACGATCTCGAGCACATCATCGCGCTCGAGGTCGATGGGAAGAAGGTGGGTGGCGTGATCGTCGGGAGAGAGGTGACAGAGGGTCGCCTCACCATCGAGGAGGCGGCCAAGCTGCTGGGGGATTGACGGGGGGCATCGGCCAGGCCGGCCATCCCGCTAGTACAGTCTCTTGATCCCCTGAGGACGCGGAGGACCCATGAGAAGGAGATATGCGTTCATAGCCGTAGGTGTTGCCCTCGCCCTGGTCGCGGCGGCGTGCGGCGGTGACGAGGAGTCACCGGCCCCGACCGGGACGGAGGCCGGGGCCCTTCCTGACCTGGCTGGTAGGGAAGTGACGATCGCTATCGAGAACAACTACCTGCCCTTCAACTACATCAACCTGCAGACGCGCGAGGCAGGTGGCTGGGACTACGAGGCCTGGGACGCCATCTGCGAGCTGCTCAACTGCACGCCTGTGTACGTGGAAGCTGCCTGGGACGGCATGATCACGGCCGTCTCCGAAGGTCTCTACGACGCGGCTGCGGACGGGATCACGATCAACGACGAGCGAGCCCAAGTCGTCGACTTCTCAGACGGGTACATAAACGTCGAACAACGTCTTCTCGTGAGGGCCGACGAGGAGCGGTTCTCGGAGCCTGAGGAGTTCGCAGCAGACGAGACGCTGCTCATGGGATCGCAGGCGGGAACGACCAACTTCGCCACCGCCGAGACGCTGCTCGGCGGGGACGAGCGCATCCTCGCCTTCGAGACGTTCCCGATCGCGGTGGAAGCGCTCCTCGGCGGTGAGGTCGACGCGGTCCTGATGGACGAGACCGCAGGCCAGGGCTACGTCGGTACCAACGCAGAGCAGCTCAAGGTGGTGGGACGCTCGCTGTCGAGCGACCAGCTCGGGTTCATCTTCCCCAAGGGAAGCGATCTGGTAGAGCCTGTCAACCTGGCGCTGGCAGAGCTGCAAGCCAACGGCACGCTCGACGACCTGGCCGTGAGGTACTTCTCGAATCTGTTCGCGTTGACCTACGCCGACGTCTGTCTGGGGGTCTATGCGGAAGAGGGCGACGAGTGCTGACGCTCTCTGGCTGAGACTGGCTCGAAGAGCGCCGGATCCCGCGGTCCGGCGTTCTTCGCGCGATCATCTCTCTGACCGAGTGCCGAGGAGAGTCCGATGACGTCCGCCCCAGAAGTGATGGAGCCCATCCACGTCGAGGTTCCGAAGAGGCTGACCTGGCGAACCTTCCCCTACTGGCTGGCCGGCATCGTGCTGTTCCTGGTCGGCATCGGGTATCTGATCGTGACAGGGATTCAATTCCGCAGGGCCTTCGACTTCCTGCTGGTCGGCCTCAAGCTAACCCTCTACGTAACGTTCGGGGCCTTCATCGTCGGCATGTTCCTGGGGCTGGTAGCAGCCGTCGGGAGGCTCAGCCGCAACGTCTTCGCCAACAACCTGGCCCGCTTCTACATCGAGTTCATCCGCGGCGTGCCGATGCTGGTGTTGCTCGTGACGTTCGCGATCGTGGTCGTTCCTGACGTGATCGATGCCATAGGTATCAGTCGACGCTTCTTCGATCTGACTCACCGCGCCATCATCGCGCTCGGAACCGTGTACGGGGCGTTCCTGGCCGAGGTGTTCAGGGCAGGGATCCAGTCGATTCCTTACGGGCAAACGGAGGCCGCCCGCAGCCTTGGCATGAGCAGGCGTCAGGCGATGCGGCACATCGTCCTCCCCCAGGCCATCCGCAACATCCTCCCCGCCCTGGGTAACGACTTCATCGCGCTGCTCAAGGACTCGTCGCTCGTATCGATCCTGGCAGTCAGGGAGCTTGCCCAGATGGCCAAGCTCTATTCGGGAAACTCGTTTCGCTTTCGGGAGACGTATCTCGTCGTGACGTTCTTCTATCTGTCGATGACGGTGCTCCTGAGTTTGCTCGTTCAGTGGTACGGAAGAAGGATCGGCACGGCTTCGGAGACGAGATGAACGATCCGATGATCCGCCTCTCGCACGTCCACAAGTACTTCGACTCCGTGCAAGCGGTGAAGGACGTGAGCCTCGACGTCGCACGAGGCGAGGTGGTGGTGATCGTAGGGCCTTCCGGGTCCGGGAAGAGCACGGTCCTGCGCTGCATCAGCTACCTGGAGGTTCCGACGGCCGGTCAGGTCTTCATCGAAGGAGTGCGGTTGGGCGCCAAGGGCGTTGACATCAACGAGGTTCGCGCCGAGGTGGGCATGGTCTTCCAGCAGTTCAATCTGTTCCCACACCTGACCGCGATCGAGAACATCACGATCGCCCAGAGATTGGTCCGCAAGCGGTCCAAAGAAGAGGCGGAGCAGGTGGCGAGGCAGCAACTCGAGCGGGTCGGGATACCCGAGAAGGCGGAGTCTCGCCCTCACCAACTGTCCGGAGGGCAACAACAGCGTGTGGCCATCGCTCGCTCTCTGGCCATGGATCCCAAGATCATGCTCTTCGACGAGCCGACGTCCGCGCTCGATCCCGAGATGGTCAAGGAGGTGCTGGACGTCATGCTGAAGCTCGCGAGGGAGGGCATGACGATGGTCGTCGTCAGCCACGAGATGGGATTCTCACGCGCCGCCGCCGACAGGGTCGTCTTCATCGACGAGGGCGAGATCGTCGAGATCGCCCCTCCTGACGAGCTCTTTCGAGCGCCCATGGAACAGCGAACGAAGCGGTTCTTGAGCCAGATCCTTTCGTGAGGACCGCCACCGTCACCTTGTTCCTGGCCTTCTTGACCTGGGTGGCGATGGTCGCTGTGGTCGGGACCGCGGCGCTCCTCGTCGCCTCCCGCTTCTCGAAGGGTGCGCGGAGGGCCGTCGAAGCGCTCAGGGGAGCCATCGGCCCTGGCTCGGTGCTGATCGCCCTGGCGGTCGCGATCATCTCGATGGCAGGCAGCCTCTACTTCTCAGAGGTGGCCCATTTCGTACCCTGCAAGCTGTGCTGGTACCAGAGGATCGCCATGTATCCCCTGGTGCCGGTCCTGGCCGTGCTGGCGTCTCGCAAGGAGGCCACCGGTCGCTGGTACGCCGCGCCGCTCGCCATCATCGGCGCGACCATCTCCTCCTATCACGTGGCGCTGCAGCGGCTGCCGGGGCTGGACGCGGGGGCGTGCGCTGCGGATACCCCATGCACAGTCATCTGGGTCGAACGCTTCGGGTTCATGACCATCCCGGTCATGGCCCTGGCCGCGTTTCTGCTGATCCTCACGACCCTCCTAGCGTGGTACCGACCGGGTACCACGTGAATCGCAGACTGCTGATCGGAGGCGCCATCGTCCTGGCGCTCGCCGCCGGGACGGCGGTTCTCTTCAGCTTGGGCGAGGCCCAGTCAGAGGGGGTCGACCTCTCGACGATCCCAGCTCCTCAGGTCACAGGCGAACCCCTTCCGAACCACGACCCTGCGCTGGTGCCCGATCCCGCCCAGGGCTTGCAGGCACCCGGAGCGGTGGGAGCCGACTTTCAGCTGGAGACCGTCGAGATAGCCAACGACGGCAGGCCAAAGGTGATCCTCTTTCTGGCCCACTGGTGTCCGCACTGCCAAGTCGAAGTGCCCAAGGTGCAGGAGTGGCTCGAAGGCGGAGGAAAGCCTGAAGGAGTCGACTTCTACTCGGTGGCCACCTCGATCGACGAGACCCTGCCCAACTACCCACCAGACCTCTGGCTGCAGCGAGAGGGATGGACACCTCCGGTGCTCGTCGACACTGACAGATCCGTGGCAGGAGCATACGGTCTCAGGTTCTTCCCGCTCTGGGTGTTCGTCGACGACGACGGGACCGTCATCGGAAGAGCAGCGACCGAGCTGCCACAGGAAGACCTCACGGACCTCTTCTCCATGCTGCTTCCCTAGCCGTGTCCTAGCCGGGCTGCTTGACGAGCTGCCCTGACTTCCAGACGTGAGTGACATGGTCGGCTTCGCCGAGCACCATGACGTCTTCGAGGGGATCGGCGTCGAGCGCCAGAACGTCCGCGTCGTAGCCTGCCGCGAGCAGGCCCGAGGAGGGCGCCTGCGGTCCGAGGGTCAGGGGACCGTTGCCGGTGGCCGCCTCTATCGCCTGGAGCGATGACATGCCCGCCTTGGTGAGCAGGCCCACCTCCTGACCGTTGCGCCCCCAGAGGTCGGCCGTCGTGAAGATGTCCGTGCCTGTGGCGATCGTCACGCCCTCGGAGATCGCGATCTCGAGCGCCTCCCAGTGGCGATCCGAGATCATGACCGCCTTCTCGTATGCATATGTCGGGAGTTGTTCCTTCATGGAGAGGAGCCGCTCCACGATGAACCTGGTGGGGACGAGAACCGCGCCCTTCTCGACCATCACCTGGGCTGCCTCTCTGTCGAGGTAGGTGCCGTGCTCGATCGTTCGGGCACCCGCCTCGAGAGCTGCCATGATCCCCGGTTTGCCATGGCAGTGGGCAGCGACGATCCGCTCTGCCCTGCCGGCTTCCTCGACGATTGCCCGCAGCTCCTCTCCCGAGAACTGCTGGTGAACAGGGTGGTCGACCTCTGACATCACACCTCCGGAGGCGCAGACCTTGATCAGTCGGGCGCCCAGCCTCAGCTGTTTGCGCACGGCCTTGAGGCACTCCGCGACACCGTCGCACAGAGCGAAGAGAGGGGCGTGCGTG
>CAZKJJ010000107.1:0-7220 GCA_964553055.1 uncultured Acidimicrobiia bacterium | reverse complement strand
CAGGCTGCTGCGGGGGGAGGCACCCGGTGCGTCCCGTTGGGTCAGGGCCTTTCGAAGCGTGTGGCGGTGGGCATGACCCTGATCGACCGCTTGGTCCTCCGGATCGTCGAGTCGGAAACCCCACTCACCCGCTCCGCCGTTCGGCAAGCGGTTGCCGACCTGTTGCCGACCGAGGCCCCGCTCGCTTCCCAGGACGTCGCGACCGAAGTGGTCGATCACCTGATCGGCTTGGGTCCTCTGGAGCCACTCCTTCGGGACCCCGAGGTGACCGACATCATGGTCAATGGGCCCGAGGAGGTCTGGATCGAGCGAGACGGGGCGCTCGAGTTGACGGATGCGCACTTCACTGACAGGGAAGCCGTGGTGGCAGCAGTCGAGCGTGTCATCGCCCCTCTCGGCATGCGGCTGGACATCGCCTCGCCTTCGGTCGACGCCCGCCTGGATGATGGAAGCAGGCTCCATGCCTCTATTCCTCCCATCTCGGTGGACGGTCCGATCGTGGCGATTCGACGGTTCACGCAGCAGGTACCGAACGTCGAAGCGCTCGTCTCCGAAGGAACCGTCACCAGGCGCGGAGCAGAGCTTCTGAAGGAGGCCGTAGCCGAGCGACGAAACCTCATCATCTCTGGTGGCACAGGTGCGGGAAAGACGACGCTCCTCAACGTGCTCTCGACCGAGATCGCTCCCACAGAGCGCGTGGTGACGGTCGAGGACGCAGCCGAGCTGCGCCTGGTGGGTCATGTGGTCCGTCTGGAGGCGCGACCGCCGAACGTGGAAGGCAGCGGAGCCATTGACCTCAGAGAGCTGGTGCGTCATGCCTTGAGGCTGCGGCCGGACAGGATCATCGTCGGCGAGGTCAGAGGACCTGAGGCCCTCGACATGCTCTCAGGCCTGGCGACCGGCCACTCGGGCTCCATGAGCACCGTCCACGCAGCAGGTGCCGAGGATGCTCTCTGGCGGCTCGAAACCCTCGCCCTGTCCGGCCCCGAGCAGATGAGCCCTGACGCCGTTCACAGACTGACCCGCTCCGCCATCGACCTCGTGGTTCACCTACAGCGAGCAGGCACGCGCAGGGAGATCACCCAGATGGCAGAGGTCACGAGGGACGCCGTTCGGGTGATCTCTCCGTGATGACCATGCTCCTCGCTGCTGTGGGTCTGGCTGCCGGAGTCCCGCCCTTCCTGGTACTCGTGATGGGCGCCGCAGCTCTCGATCCCAGGATGGCGCTCGCTGCAGGAGCGGGGCTGGCGGTTCTCGGTCTCAGGGTCGAACGGGCGACAGGTGCCCTCCTGGAGGGGAGGTTCCACCTGGCCGTCGCCTCCGAGTTGGCTGCCGGGTCATCCCTCAGGACTGCTCTCGGAAGGGCAGAGCACAGAGTCCCGGAGCTCGGGCTGGCGGGCATCAAGAGGGCCGGCGTGGCAGGGATGCCGATCGGCTATCTCCAGCACAGGCTCAGGCGGGGGTTGCAGCACACGGGGCTGCTGGCGGCCTCCGCCCTTGCGGTGCTCTCCCAGACCGGGGGCAGCGCGGCCGCCACCTTCGAGGGCCTGGCGCTCCTGTCACATGACGAAGCGGACCTCGAGCGGGATCGGGCCGTGTCGACGGCCCAGGTGCGACTCTCCGCGCTCGTCGTGGGTGGCCTTCCTCTCTGCTTCCTGGTCTTCCTGCTGTTCACGGGAAGGTTCGGGGAGGTGGCAGGGAGCGCCCCCTTCATGCTCATCGCAGGCGTCGCCCTCCTGGCAACAGGGGGTGCGGTCATGCTGGTCATGCTTCGGCGGGGATCGGGGGATCGGAGGTCGCGGTCGAACCTGGAGCTCGTTGCCCAGCTGGTGTTCATCGGGCTCACAGCAGGGCTCTCGCTCGAGGGTGCGCTGGCAGCGGCCGAGGCCAACATCGGCGGCAGACTCTCTCTGGAGCTGCGCTCCGCGCTGCGAGCAGGACGCCAGAGAGGTCTGGGGGTGGCCCTCGGCTCCAGCAGGGGCGAGTCTGCGCCTCTGCTGCGTCTGCTCGCCGGCGCCCATGTGTCGGGAGCGCCACTGGCGGCAACGGTTGCGACGTTCCTCGCCCAGGCGAGGGAGACCCGAAAGGCGCAGGCCCTGGAGGGTGCGAGGAAGCTGCCCGTCAAGCTTCTCGTTCCGCTTTCACTACTGATACTGCCCGGATTCGTCCTGATCACCATCGGGCCTTCGATCTACGAAGCGATCGAAAGGACCCTGGGACCGCTCTTCCCATAGCGCTTCCCCCGCCGCCGGCCGGACGCCGGCACGACAAGGAGCAGGAATGCGCTTCTACAACGAAGACGGCCAAGGGACCGTCGAATACGTGCTCGTCATCATGGCTGCAGCAGCCATAGCCCTCGTGCTCGTGAATTGGATCAGCGGGACAGATCTCCTGGGCTCACTGTTCGGAGGCATCCTCAGCAAGGTCATCGGATTCATCAAGTGAGCCAAGACGAGGAGGGCGAGACCGGATCTGCGGTGATCGAGTTCGTGCTGGTCCTCCCTGCGGTGGCCCTCATGCTGCTCGCGCTCGCGGAGGTGGCCTTCGTTGCCAGGACACAGCTCGACCTCATACACGCGAGCAGAGTGGCGGCACGAGAGGCCGCCGCCGTCCCTGACCCGGCTCGTGCCGTCGAAGCGGCCCTGGAGGCTCTCGGCGAGGACATGGCAGCGAGGACACGTGTGAGCGTCAGCAGGCCTTCGACGGTCGGGGCACCTGCCGAGGTCAGGGTCACCATGCCGTACCGCGTGTTTGCCGGGGTGATGGGCGGCATACCCGTCGAGCTGCGTGCCAGGTCCGTCATGCGCGTGGAGCGATGAACGAGCGAGGGTCCGTGTCCGTACTCATCGCAGGCATCACGGCGGCGGCCGTCGTCTGCGTGGTGGGATTGGGCATCTCGGGCCGGCTGCTCACGGCCTGGGCGCAGGCAGGAGCCGCCGCGGACGCCGCCGCACTCGCCGCGGCGCCTGCCACCTTCCTGGGAGGCTCCCCAGCCGGGGAGGCGGCACGGCTCGCTGTCGCCAACGGCGCCACGCTGGAGGCTTGCTCGTGCCAGGCTGACAGCAGCTTCGAGGAGCGGACCGTTACCGTGCGGGTCGTGGTCGGAATCGAGCTGCCTTTCGTGGGGAGGCTGCAGGTCCCCGGTGTCGGGAGAGCCGAGTTCGACCCTATGACCGCGATAGGACTGACCGCGATGGGACACTGAACCGATCGCCTCGTCGTGCCGAATAGATGAGAGGGAATAGCGCGAGGGCGCTATACGTATAGGTACAGACAGACTACGGTTCATACATGGAAGTCCAGCGCGGTGGGCGACCACGCTCCTTGCTCTATTTCGCAGCGGCCTTCGCCGTGCTCCCCCTGCTGGCCGCCTGCTCGGAAGGGGAGTCAGGCATCACGACCTACCGGGATCCCGACCGGAACTCCCTCTTCGAGCTGCCCTCGCACTGGAACCTGTACGAGGGCGAGTCACTCACGGGAGTCACGGTCCCGTTCATCACGCAGGGTGCCGACTTCCAGCTGCCCGTCCTCTCGCAGATCGCCTTCGACGGCGCACCAACCCCCGATCCTGCCAACCTGACGGGCTCGGTATCGACCTCCCAGTACCCGATAGGCACGGTCGCCGTTCGGGAGATCGGCGGCCAGGAGCGCGACTTCATCTCCCGGTTCCTGCTCGCCGAGCTGGTGGTTCCGTATCACAGCCAGACGGGCTCGGAGGAGATCCTGAAGACGGACTTCGAGTTCGAAAACGACTTTCGAGGCGTTCAGCTCGCTGTGGCGTACACGGATGCCATCACTGAGGAGCAGGCCGCTGTGTACCTCATCTCGGTGACGAACCCCGAGGTCACGAAGATGTACTCGATCGCGGTGGGCTGCTCGCTGGACTGCTTCGGTCGGAACCAAGAAGAAATCGTGGCCATCGTCGACTCCTACCTGGTGAACACCCGTGACTGAGCCAAACAAGGTGAAGAAGGAGAGAAGGCCGCACAGCAAGGTCTGGGACCGCGTGAGGATCCTGCTGCTCCTAGGCGTTGTGGTGTTTCTCTTCGTGGCGAAGGATGTGAATCCGCCGTTTGTCACCTGGGGCGACTCCTTCTCGGATTTCGCATCGTCGGGCTTCGGAACAGGCCTTCTCATTTTGATCGGCCTCGAGACTCTCCGACAGATCCACTATCTGATCTCGGAGTTCTGGGCCGGATACCACTACTTCTGGCAGCAGAAAGTCTTCGGAGGGACCGAACGCAAGGTCAAGAGCAACACCAGCGAGTGGGCCCGTTACCGGATCCGTCGGCTCATCACGCTGGTGATCCTCGCCATCATCTATTCCTTGATAGCCACCGCCGTCTTTGACTTCGTCGCAAGCCCGTTCGAAGCCTTTACGAAGATCTTCGAAGTCCTCGGCGTGGTCGTTCCGATCGTCGTCCAGTTCATGTTCTTCGGCGCCATCGTCATGTTCCAGTTCGTGGCGATCTTCTGGTTCCTCTCCCGGGGTGGCATCGACGTCGTCTACCCGCAGGACATCGAGACCCGGTTCGGTGACGTCAAGGGTCAGGACAACGTGCTCGGGTTGGTCAAGGAGAACATCGCCTTCCTGGAGAAGCCGGACGAGATCGAGGCCAAGGGCGGCTACATCCCGGGCGGCATCCTCCTGTGGGGTCCTCCCGGCACTGGAAAGACGTTGATGGCCGAGGCGATCGCAGGCGAGATCGGCAAACCGTACGTCTTCGTCGACCCCGGTGCCTTCATCCAGATGTTCTTCGGGGTGGGCATCCTCAAGGTCAAGCGGCTGTTCAGGAAGCTACGGAAGCTGTCGCTGCAGCACGGCGGCGTCGTGGTGTTCTTCGACGAGGCGGACTCGCTCGGGAGCCGCGGCTCGTTGAACCAGGGACAGGGCCCCTTCCAGCCGTTCGAGCTCCCTCCCCACCTCCAGTGCAACGGCATGACCTACATGTCCGACGGGACCCAGGCGATGATCTCGGAGCTCTACCGGAAGGCCGAGATCGACGACGGAGGCGACCGCCACGAGGGGCGGTGGCCGCGGGTCATCATGGGCGCAGGGATGGGCGGCGGCGGCGGGATGGGGACGCTGCAGGCCCTCTTGACCGAGATGTCGGGGCTCAAGAAGCCGCGGGGGATCTCCAACCGGATGCGTCGCATCCTGGGGATGCGCCCCAAGCCGCCACCCAAGTACCGCATCCTCATCATGATGGCCACCAACATGCCGAACTCCCTCGACGAGGCACTGCTCAGACCAGGGCGCATCGACCGGATCTACAAAGTCGGGTATCCGTCACGGGAAGGCAGGAAGGCGACGTTCGACCTGTACCTCAGCAAGGTCAACCACAGCCTCACAGACGAGGACGTGTGGAGGCTGGCCACTGTCACCCCCTACTACAGCGGCGCCAAGATCAAGGACGTGGTGAACGAAGGCCTGATCCTGGCCATCCGTGACGACAGGAGTCAGGTCAGCTGGGAGGACATCTGGAAGGCCAAGTCGCTCAAGGAGCTGGGGCCGCCTGACGACTCCGAGTACATCGAAAGGGAGCGGCACGCGGTCGCGATCCACGAAGCGGCTCACGCTGTCGTCGCCCACTTGATCATGCATCACAAGTCGATCGACTTGGCCACGATCGAGCGGAGGGGAACCACAGGGGGGATGGTCAAGCCGATCAACCTCGAAGATCGGTTCGTCCTCTGGAGGACCGAGTACGAGACGGAGATCAAGACGTTCCTGGCCTCCCTGGCGGGGGAGCGCATGTTCTTCGAAGGCGACAGCTCGGCGGGAGTCTCAGCCGATCTCCGCAACGCGACGCAGATCGTGGCGCTGATGGAGGGCGTGTACGGGATGGGCGAAGGGATCACGTCGATGATGGGACTTCCCCAGACTTCGATCTGGCAGACCCCCGACCCGACCGAGCGCGTCGTGGGAAGGATGGCAAACCGGGTGGAGGAGCGGCTCAAGGACCTCTACGACGAGGTGTGGGCCCTGCTCGATGAGAACAGGGACAAGGTCTTGGCTGTGGCAGAGGCCCTGGAGGAGTACAGGACCATCTCGGGCGACCAGATCACCGAGATCATGGGATCGGAGCCCGGATCGCTGCAGGCGCACTTGCCGGTGGGGTTTCACACCGTCGAACGCGACCAGCACGAGACTGCGCCGGAACGGGACTCAGGCGACGGGAAGCTCGGCGGCAAGGAGCGCAAGAAGGCCGAGCGAGCCGCCATCCCTGCCAAGGCCGAAGACGCGGAAGAGGACTGAGCGCAAGCCTAGCTCAGCCGGTGAGGCCTCCTGCATCGCCCACCGCTGCGACCGCACAGCCGATGGCGAGCGGCCGCGTCTCACCTCCCACCGTGTCCAGTAGCAGCAGGCCCTCACCCGACAACGCCACGAGGTGTCTCCCGTCACCCACCGGCCACAGCACAGTCCCGGGCTCCACCTCGTTGGCCATGGCGAGGGGTGTGCTCTCGAACGTGTCGAGATCGAAGGTGAACAGGCCGGGTCCTGGGGGAATCGAGTAGAGCAGCGAGTCTGCATCGAACCACCCGATCACGAACGAGTTGGGCGGGAGGAACCTGCTCTGCTCTGGCCAGCCGGTGACCTCCTCACCTTCGGGGCCCAAGATCACGTGCGCCGTCACCTCTTGAGTGGAGGGAGAGCCGAGCAGCACGACAATGCGGTCGTGCGCCGGGTTGACGAACGCGAAGAGCGGCACTTCGTCTTCGCTCTGATGCTCGCTCCACGTCCAGGAGATCGAGCCTGTCGTCGGATCGATGCCCAGGACCGCCGCGCCCGAAGGACCGGTTGCGTCAGCGATCGCCACCGCGAGGTCGCCGATCGCGCTCACCAGCAGCGGAACTCCCCACTCGGATGTCTCGAGTGTCCTGGAGAAGTCGGTACCGACGAGATCGATGGCCGCTGAGCCTTCCGATCCGGTCCCTATCGTGTAGATGCCGTTTCGGACGGCAGCCCACGAGGTGGCAGGCGCAGTCGAATACGGCTGCCAGCGCCCCGGTATGGGGTCGAGCAGGTAGAGCACCCCATCCAGGACCGCTCCACGTACGAAAGGGCCCAGGACGGGATCGGTCGGCTCGGCAAGGTCGCCTGGACTGGAGAGATCGATCGGGGTCACCACCTCGACCCCCATGAGCGGCCGCCCCGGCGTCTTAACCTGTTTGTGCATGGAATTAGTCGAACCAACTACTCTGCTTTATTAAATTCC
>CAZKJJ010000106.1:0-7279 GCA_964553055.1 uncultured Acidimicrobiia bacterium | reverse complement strand
GAATACGCCTGTCAACGCTGCGGTGAGCGGCTGGAGGTCTTCCAGTCGTTCTCCGACAAACCGCTGCGCACCCACGCCGAGTGCGGTGGCCGCCTCGAGAAGGTCCTGCATCCCCGCGGGGTCATCTTCAAGGGCTCTGGTTTCTACACGACTGACTCCAGGGCAGCGCTACCCAGGAGCTCCAAGAGCGGCGCCAAGGACTCCACCAAGGCGTCAGACGCGAAAAAGGGAACGTCGAAAACCACTGAAGGAGAAGACTGACATGATCGGAGTGTTCGGGGGCACCGGCTTCTACGAGTTCCTGAAGGGTGGGGAAGAGCGAGTGGTCGACACTCCCTACGGCCCTCCCTCAGCTCCCCCATTCGTGGGGACGGTCGGCGATCAGGCAATCGCCTTCATCCCGCGCCACGGCCGGAGCCACGAGTACCCGCCACACCTGGTCCCCTATCGCGCCAACGCCTGGGCCTTCAAGGAGCTGGGCGTCGACCGGATCGTGGGTCCTTGTTCTGCGGGGAGCCTGGTCACGTCATACGAGCCCGGCCACTTCGTCGTCGCGGACCAGCTCGTGGACAGAACCCACGGACGCGACTCCTCGTTCTTCGTCGAGGAGACCAAGCACATCTCCTTCGCAGATCCCTACTGCCCTGAGCTGCGACCCTTGGCCCGCGAGGCCGCGCAGGCGGCGGGGGCGGTGGTCCACGACGCGGGGACGACGGTGGTCACCCAAGGGCCTCGGTTCTCCACCAGAGCCGAAAGCCGATGGTTCAGCGAGTCGGGCTGGCATCTCGTCAACATGACGCAGCTGCCCGAAGCCGCCCTGGCCAGGGAACTGGAGATCTGCTACGTCAACATCGCCGTGGTCACGGACTACGACGCCGGAGTCGAAGGCGAGATCGAGCCGGTCACACACCATCAGGTCCTCGAGCGCTTCCATGCCAGCCTCGACACGCTCAAGGCTGCTATCGAGCGGTTGGTCGAGCCTGCCGCGCACACGCCGCGCAGGTGCCCCTGTGCCAGAGCCCTCGCCGAAGCAGCCGGATAGCGTGCACAGCCTCGTAGCGGCCATTCTCGTGGGAGGTACGAGCACTCGCATGGGGCGAGACAAGGCGCTCGTCCCGATCGCAGGCAGGCCGATGGCACGATGGGTCGCCAAGGCGGCGCATGCCATAGCACCAAAGGTCATCGCGGTCGGGAGGGAGACCCCCATCGCCGGAATCCCGACCGTGCCAGACGTTCCGACCTCCAAGAGGGGGACGTTGACGGGGTTGGTGACGGCCCTGCTCTACGCGTCGCCTTCGCCGGTGCTCCTCCTTGCCGTGGACCAGCCCTTCGTGCGAACCGCCACGTTGCGCCACCTCGTGAACGGTTCATCAGGGCGGGCCGTCGTCCCCTTCGACCAAGGAGCTCGCCAAGTTGCTTGCGGCTGCTATCCGGCATCGCTGGCTGAGGCGGCAGCCCAAGAGCTCGATCGCGGCGGCTCGATCCAGACCCTCCTCGACCACATCGATCACGTCGAGCTCGACGCAGAGGTGTGGACCGCCTGGGGCGAGGACGGTCGGTCGTGGTTCAGCGTCGACACAGATGAGGCGCTGGCTGAGGGCCTCCGGCGCTACGGCTCTCCTGGCTGAGAGCCTGCTCGAACCCACGACCCCGGCTGACTGACAAACCCCTTGGAAACAGCCGGCCGGGAACGTACCTTCAGAGGTGTACTGGCTGCGCAAGCCTCCCTATCTGAGGTACGGCGCCGCGGCTTTGGTCGTCATCGGCGCCTTCTGGCTCGAACTGCGCCCGACCGCCACGGTGCTCCACCCATTCGCGGCAGAGGAGCTTCCAGCGGGCACACCCTTGAACGAGGCGCCCGTCGACTGGCGCGAGATCCCCTCCGGGCTCCTGCCCCCTGTCGACACGTCAGGCGTCCTCCACAGGCCGGTTGCCTCGGGGAGCCCGATCCTCCCCGCCGACGTCGGAGGAGGTGCCGTCTCTGCCGTGCCCGAGGGGTGGTGGGGCATCGAGCTACCTCTGCCCACCCTGGCAACGCCTGGTCGAAGCGTTCAGATCGTCGTGCTCTCGGAGCGGACCCGGAGCGTCGCAGGCGTGGTGCTCGAACAGCAGGAAGGCCTTGATCCCTTCGGGCTGCCAACGGGACTCGTGGCCATCCCCGCCGAGGATGCCGTGGGAGTCGCCGCAGCTGCCGCGGAAGGAAGGGTGGCGGTGCTGGTAGAGCCTTGAGCCCGATCCGGGGGCTTGGCCGCCCCATCCTTGAACTGAGTGGCACCGCGGACCACCCTTGAGCCATGACGATCAGGCTGGGCGCCTACGCCTACAGCGTCCGGGAGGGCGCGTTGCTCCTCGCACAGGTAGCAGCGGGTGAGGAGGATGAGGGCTTCTGGACCCTGCCGGGAGGCGGTCTGCAGTGGGGCGAGCATCCAGAGCAGGGCCTGGCCAGGGAACTCTGGGAGGAGACGGGCCTGGAAGGCACCGTGAGGGGGATCCTGGGTGTGGACTCGCTGGTGGTGCCGGCGGAGCGGGTCGTCTCGGGACGTGGCGTTCACCAGGTTCGGATCGTGTACAGGGTGGACTGTGCGGGCGCTCCCAAGGTCATGGAGGAGCAGGGAAGCGTCAGCGACGCGCGCTGGATCCCACTTGGGGACCTGTCCTCCGTCTCCCTCGTCGGTCTGGTCGCCTTCGCTTTGGAGCGGGCAGCGGAGGTCTAGGGTGCGGCCGTGCTCCAAGCCGTCATCTGGGGCCTGGTCCAGGGCCTGACCGAGTTCCTTCCCATCTCGTCCTCAGGACACCTCGTTCTGGTCCCAGAGCTGCTGGGAGTGGACCCCCCCGACTTGGCAACCACTGCCGTTCTACACGTCGGAACGCTGGCGGCTGTCGTGGTCTATTTCCGAAGGGACCTCGCCAGGCTGACCCATGTGCGTTCGGACATGGAGGCCAGGAAGATCCTGTGGCTGTTGGCTGTGGGAACCGCCCCCGCACTCGTTGTGCTGGCCATGGAGGGTCTCGTGGAAGACGTCCAGGCCTCGGTGGTGGCCGTCGGTTGGCTGCTGGCCATCAACGGGGTGATCCTGTTCGCCTCAGGAAGGCTGCGAGGAGGCAAGCGGGCACTCAGGGAAGGCACGACCGCAGACGCCGGCCTTGTCGGACTGGCGCAGGTCCTCTCAGCCTTTCCAGGCCTGTCCCGGTCGGGTCTGACCATCACGACAGGCATGGGTCGCCGGTTCGAGGGATCCGAGGCCGCCAGGTTCTCGTTCCTCCTCAGCATCCCCGTGATCCTGGCTGCCGCGCTCATCGAGGGTCTCGAGCTGGCAGGGCGGGGCGGAATCAGCTCGTACGTCTGGGTCGGGGTCGCCGTGGCGGCCGTGTCCGGCTACCTGGCCATCACCCTCGTCCTTCGGATGGTGAACCGCTTCGGTCTGCGGCCATTCGCCTACTACTGCTGGACGGTGGCCCTCGTCGTTCTCGTCGCTATCTAGGGTATGGAGGATCGTCGTGAAGGTGACCGGTATCTCGTGGGTGGGCCTCAACACCGATGCCTTCGATCGATCCGTCGAGTTCTTCGCTGACACCGTGGGTCTGCGCCTCACCCATCGTGACGACGCCAGGGAAGTCGCCCACTTCAGGCTGGCCGAAGGTGACATGTTCGAGGTGTTCGGGCCAGGGCACCCATCCGAGAGACGCCAGCGCCTTGCTGTCGCCTTCGAGGTCGAAGATCTGATGGCGGCGCGTGCCGAGTTGACGGCTCGGGGGGTCGACTGCACCGAGATCGAGACGTGGAAGGATCATGCCTGGTGCTACTTCACGGGCCCTGACGGTCTCGAATACGAGCTCAAACAGTCGGGCAGGCGCCGCTAAGCCGCCTGCCCCGCCAGCTCAGAACATCATCGGCGACCAGGGCTCCCGATGCCCTCTGAACATGGCATCAGCCTTGCTGATCGCCGCGGGTTCCCCCTTCACCCTCCCTGCTCGCTCGAGACCAGACAGATGGCTCGCACCGAGGTAGATCGAGCCGAGGGCTTGCACGTCGAGCACGAGGTCCGCCGGCTTGGTGGTCCGAACGCACGTGGCGCCCTGCGGCCCTCCCTCGAGCAGGTATCTACCACTGAGGTCCGGGAGGAAGTCGTCCTTCACTCCAAGCACGAGGCTCCCTTCGTAGGAGTACCGCCTCGAGCCGAGAGCGGCGGGGACATCGAGGATCCTCACCCACAGGCCGTCTGTCGAGCTGACCCTCAGACGCCTGGCGTCCGCGAGCATCCACGCGAGCGGCTCGTCAGGGGGCCGGAAGCTCGCCTCGATGGTCTGTACGAGATCGATGCCGAAACAGTGCGACCACAACGCCTCGTAGGCGGAGACCGAGCCGGCCAGCAGCAGCCGCACTGCCACTCTTCCTGCACCGAATCCGTCCGCCCACTTGCTGTGCTGTCGGTAGACGACGGCACCCTCCGCCTTCCCGCGCTCCTCATAGACGGCAAACCTCCTCGTCGACCCACCGTCCCGTCTGTGCTCCGGGTCGTGCCACATGAACTCCCAGCTCGGATCACCCCAAGACAGGAACCCTGGGATGTGGGGTCGCAGGCCTTCGTAGAGATCGGGCAGGATCTTGCGTGCCTCTTCGACACGCACGAGCCGGACGTGCCCAGCTGGCACCGACGAGTGCGCGATGCGGGCGTGGGCCCGATCGATGGTCCACTCCGCGTTCTTGACGGCCATCCCGTACCCGAACCTCCCGTAGATCAGCGACTCTGACGCCCAGAGGGCCGCTGCGGGCTCGCCACGTGCCCTGATGTCCTCGAGCTGCTTGCGCATCATCTGGCGCAGGACCCCCCGACGCCTGTGGGTGGGTAGCACGGACACCATCGTGACGCCCGCCGTCGGAACGGTGCCGCCGGGGACGGTCATCTCGAAGGAGACTGCACCGGCCGTCCCGACCATGAGACCGGCTTCGAAGGCGCACAGCGAGCGCTCGTACTCGAAGCTGCTCTCCCACATCTCGATGTCATCCGCGTGGACATCGAACCCGAAGGCGTTGCCCATGACGGCGACGAGGTCGCCGAACTCCTCAGGCGTGATGGGACGCAGCTCCAAATCCATCAGCCCAGGGAGCCTACCGCGGTCAACGGGCGAGTCCTGAGCGCCGCTTCAGCACCGTCAGCGACAGCAGCACCGCCCCCAGCAGCCCGATCACGAGGGGCACTTCGGGGCTGGCTGCCAGGAGCACTGAGAGCGTCCTCCGCAGCGGCGAGCCGCCTGCGCCGGGGTCGGCGATCCACGAGGCCAGGCGCAGGATCACGGCGAAGGACACCCCAGAGACGGCTATCCGCAGCGCCAGACCTCGGGCGGTGGCCAGGCGGTCTTGGCTGAATGTCAGCATGAAGGCTGCTGCCATGACCATGGTCAGGGCGGCCAACACCGTGGCAGTGGAGAGAGGCCGCTTGACGGTCTCAGCGATCGGGGGCGATGCCTGCTCAGCAGCCAGCGTGATCGGGGGGAGGCGTGAGAGCGACTCCAGGACCTGTGCTTCGGTGGCGGCGATGCCGAACGCCTGGAGTTCCTCCGTCACGAGCGGTGCGACCGGCTGAAGGATCTCGCCGACGTCGACGGGTGGTGCCGCCGGCTCGTAGGCAGCGGCCACGACCTCCTCGACGAGCGAAGCAGCCGCCTGCTGCATCTCGGGTGAGCTCACGATCTCACGTACCGGGCTCTGGGCAGTTGCAGGCGCGAGGTCGAGCCCTCCCACGAGCCATGCCACGACCTGTTCGGTCACGAGCTCCGCCTTGGCCAGCTCTGAGGCGGCTTCGACCACGACGCGCTGGTCCCCGGCGACAGACCTTCCCCACAGGCTGATGAGTAGCACCGTGGTGGCGATGCCGAAGATCCACCACAGCACGGAGATCGAACCTGCTCTGAGGGACTCCACGAGGCGCGACATCCCCGAGAGTATGGCGGTTGCTGCGACTTAGTTGTCTCTGCTTCATCGGCAAAGCGTCTGCTGCTCGGTCGCCATCGTCTCGGCGCCCAGCATCCGGCTATGAGCCTCGAACGGCGCGACTGACGAGCAGGCAGACGGGTCTCTGGTGTGCGGCACCCGACCATGACATCAGGGCCTGGTCGCACGTGGCATCGAGGCAGAGTGACCGTGCTGCTCGCGAGAGCCCGACCACGGTCTCCTCTAGCGGCCGAAGCGCACTCACCGGTAGAGTCCGCCCCGCTATGGGCTCGTTCTGGCACCCCTTCGCACAGATGGGAAAGGTGGAACTCCAGCGCTTCGTCGTCGAGCGAGGCGAGGGTGTTCACGTCTTCGACGCGGACGGGAATCGCTACCTGGATGGGACTGCAGCCCTTTGGTTCTGTCAGATCGGATACGGACGCCAGGAGATAGCTGATGCCATCGCCAAGCAAGCCCAGCAGCTTCACGCCTTTCATACGTTCGGAGACTTCTCTAACCCGAGGGCCGAGGCCCTCGCCGACCGAGTCGCGGCGCTGGCTCCGATGCCCGGCAGCAAGGTCTTCTTCACCAGCGGGGGGTCGGACTCGGTGGACACGGCGGCCAAGCTCACCAGGCGTTACTTCCACGAGATCGGCCAGCCGGAGCGGACCGTGTTCATCTACCGCGACTGGGCGTACCACGGCATGCACGCCTACGGAACCGCCTTCTCGGGCATGGCCCCCAACGCCGAGGGTCATGGTCCGATGATGGCTGACACGGTCAAGGTCTCCTGGGACTCGCTGGAGGGCCTCGCCGACGCGATCGATTCGGTTGGGGCCGAGCGGGTGGCAGGCCTGTATGCGGAGCCCGTCATCGGAGCGGGCGGCATCCGCTTTCCTCCTGAGGGTTACCTCAAGGGCGCCCAGGAGCTCGTACACGAAGCAGGCGGCTTCTTCATCTCGGACGAGGTGATCACCGGTTTCGGCAGGCTCGGCGCCTGGTTTGCCGCCACCCGATTCGGGCTCGACCCTGACCTGATCACCTTCGCCAAGGGCGTCACGTCCGGCTACCAGCCGCTCGGGGGAGTCATCGCTGCTTCACACGTGGCCGAGCCCTTCTGGGGCTCGGAAGCGGCGCCGATGTGGCGTCACGGGTACACATACTCGGGCCATGCCGTCGCGGCCGCGGCAGGCCTCGCCAACCTCGACATCATGGAGAGGGAAGGGCTCGTCGAGGGCGTGCTGACGTTGGAGGGCGACCTGGTGGAGGCGCTCGCCCCTGTCAGGGCCCATCCCCTCGTCAGCCACGTGCGCGAGGGAGCAGGGTTTCTCGCAGCAGTCCAGATCG
>CAZKJJ010000105.1:497-7304 GCA_964553055.1 uncultured Acidimicrobiia bacterium | reverse complement strand
CGAAGCAGCTGTCTCGTCTTGGACTGCTCCTCTCGCGGTCCCCAGCCGGAGCGCCAGGAGGTACTGGGCGATCAGCATGCCGACGTAGGCCTTGGTCGAGGCGACTGAGATCTCGGGGCCTGCTCTCGTGTAGAGAACGTCCTGCGCCTCCCTGCTGAGCGTGCTTCCCACGACGTTCGTGATGGCCAACAGCCGTGAGCCGCTTTCCCTCGCTTGCCTCGCCGCGGCGAGCGTGTCTGCGGTCTCGCCCGACTGGCTGATCGCGATCGTGAGGCTCCGCGCCTGGATCAGCGGATCGGAGTAGCGAAGCTCATGGGCGTACTCGAGCTTGGCCGGCAGGCGGGCCAGACGCTGAAGCAGCACTCTCCCCACCATGCCTGCGTGGTAGGCAGTTCCGCAGGCCGTCAGCCACACCTCCTCGAGCGAACTGGCGAACCGGTCGTCGAAGTCCACCCCCTCGAGCCAGACGTCGCCCTCCTCGGTGAGCCTTCCCGCCAGTGTCTCGGTCACGACTTCAGGCTGTTCGTGGATCTCCTTCAGCATGAAGTGGTCGTACCCACCCCTCGAGGCCTGCTCGGCGTCCCATGAGACGCGCAGCGGCTCCCGCTTCACGCGGCCGCCCTTCAGCTTCTCTACCGAGGCTCCTTCGGCGTCCACCACGACCAGCTCACCGTCCTCGACGATGATGAAGTCCCTCGTGTGGTGGAGGACGGCCGGGATGTCTGAGGCGAGGAAGGTCTCGCCGCTTCCCAGCCCGACTACGAGCGGACTGATCCTGCGGACTGCGACGATCCGATCGGGCTCAACGGCGGAGAGCACCACGAGCGCGTATGCACCTTCCGCCTGGGAGACCGCGGCCCTCACCGCCGCCTTCAGGTCGCCCTGATACTCCAGCGCCACGAGGTGGGCGAGCACCTCGGTGTCCGTGTCGGACGCGAACTCGTGCCCTCCTCTCTCGAGGTCGTCACGCAGGCTGTGGAAGTTCTCGATGATCCCGTTGTGAACGACGACGAACTGACCAGATGGATCAGGGTGGGGGTGGGCGTTCAGGTCGCTCGGCACGCCGTGTGTCGCCCACCGGGTGTGGCCTATCCCTATGGTCCCCTCGAGGGGTGACGCTTCGAGCAACGCCGCGAGCCTGTCGATCTTGCCCTCTGACTTCCGTATGCCGATCGAGGTATTGCACACTGCGATGCCTGCCGAGTCGTAACCTCGGTACTCCAGGCGACGCAAGCCATCGACGAGGAGTGGTCCCGCTTGACGCGGACCGACGTAGCCCATGATGCCGCACACGGCGGACTCCCTTCTCTTGGGTGTGACCGGGCTCACGATCGGTACGCGTCGGTACCGCCCACTGCGGAGTGGTCTCTGTCCCCGGGGTTACCCCCGGGATTTCCCTCACTCCGTCACGACCGTGGGAGGCCGAGAGGGCACCCGCCGAATGGTTCGATACTCCCTCTCCCTCGTCACCCCGAGATCGGGGCCAGGCGCTTCGAGTATTGGTCCCGGTTTCTTGTCCTCTGCAGGCTAACTCGGACAGACCCCAGCGACCAGGCGTCGGCGCCGCCGTCGAGGGTTGACGCTGGTGCCCGGGCGTTCTAGGAGAGCTGCGAGCGCACCACGGCTGTCAGCTCCTCTGCCACGGCGTTCGCATCGTCCCTCGTCGCGGCTTCGACCATCACCCGCACCATCGGCTCCGTCCCTGAAGCTCTGACCAGCACCCTTCCATCTGCACCCAACCGCTCCTCGGCGGCCTGCACCGACTCCCATACGATCTCGGACCCTTCGAGGGCCGCCTTGTCGGCCACGGTGATGCTCCTGATGACCTGGGGGTACTCCGTGATGGCGGCCTTCCGCAGCTCTCTGAGCTCCCGCCCCGTCCCCGCGATCACCTCGAGGAGCCTGATCGCGGTGAGGAGGCCGTCCCCCGTCCTCGACGTCTCACTGAAGATCACATGGCCAGACTGCTCACCTCCCAGAACCGCGCCGTTGCTTCGCATCGCCTCGAGCACGTACCGGTCTCCTACCTTGGTCTCGATCACCCGGATGCCCGCCTCCTCCATCGATTTCCGGAAGCCCAGATTGGACATGACGGTCACAACGACCTGGTCCCCCTCGAGCTTGTGCTGCTCCTTGAGGTGGCGGGCGACGATCGCCATCACCACGTCTCCGTTGGCGGGAATGCCGTCCTCGTCGATGGCGATGAGGCGATCGGCGTCGCCGTCGAAGGCGAGGCCTATACGGCCGTTCGCCCGCGCCGCCAGGAAGGAGGGGCTTGTCGCCCCACACCCTGCGTTGATGTTGGTCCCATCTGGATCGACGCCGAACGACTCGACCTCGGCATGCAGTCGCTCGAAGAGCTGCGGTGCGGCTCTGAATGCCGCCCCGTTGGCACAGTCCAGCGCCAGGGAGATGCCTCGGAACGTGTACGAGCAGTGGTCCTGAAGGAACGCCACGTACTCCTCCAACGCGTCCGGCCGTGGGAAGTCCGTTCCCACCGCGTCGCCCAGGGCCAGCGCCCATGGAGCCCCTTGCCTGAGCCTCGCCTCGATCGCATCCTCCATGTCGTCTGGCAGCTTGGAGCCGTCACGGCCCACGAACTTGATCCCGTTGTCCGGAGCGGGGTTGTGCGAGGCGGAGATCACGACTCCGAAGTCAGCCGACGAGCTCCTCGTGAGGTACGAGATGCCGCCTGTGGGCAGGACGCCCAGATCGATGGTGTCGGTACCGAGAGAGTGAAGCCCTGCCTTGATCGCCGCAGAGATCATCGGTCCGGAGCGTCTGGTGTCGGTACCGATTGTCACGACGCTGCCCTTGACGAGGTCGCCTGCCGCCCTCCCCAGTGACATCGCGAACTCGGGTGTCAGGTCGACGTTGGCGACGCCGCGGACGCCGTCGGTCCCGAACAGCCGCTTGCCTTCTGCGAGCATCATCCCGCCCGGCCCTCAGCGCTTCGTGTACTGCTCGGCCCGCCTGGCCTTCTTCAGCCCGTACTTCTTGGACTCGACGCTCCTCGCATCCCTGGTGAGGTAGCCGCCCTTCTTCAGCTGCTTTCGTATCGAAGAGTCGATCTCGACGAGCGCTCTCGAGATGCCAAGACGCAGGGCATCCGCCTGGCCCGTCGTCCCGCCTCCCGCGACGGATGCCTGAACGTCGTAGTGACCGTCCAGCGACACGGAGCGCAATGGCTCCATGACCCTCCCTCTCTGCCAAATCGTGCCGAAGTAGTCGTCGAGCGCCCTGCCATTGACCACGACGCTGCCTGTCCCCCGCAGCAGCCGCACCCTGGCGACGGACTCCTTCCTGCGGCCCACCGCCTGTCCAAGGACCTCACGTATCATGGCTCCACCTTACGCACCGGAAGGTCCAAAGGCTGCGGCGCCTGTGCACTGTGCGGATGGTCCGGCCCCGCGTAGACACGCAGCTTGCGCCACATGCTCCTTCCGAGGCGGTTCTTGGGAAGCATCCCCCTCACCGCTCGCTCCACGACAGACTCGGGCCGCCTCTCGATCAGGCTCTGGAAGCTCTCGGCCTTCAGCCCGCCTGGATAGCCGGAGTGCCGGTAGTAGATCTTCGACCGGCTCTTGGAAGAAGTCACCGAGACCTTCTCGGCGTTGACCACGATCACGTAGTCGCCGACGTCGAGGTGGGGAGTCCGGATGGGCTTGTGGCTCCCCCGCAGGATCTTGGCGACCTCAGAGGCCAGCCTGCCGAGGGGCATCCCAGAAGCGTCGACGACATACCAGGACCTTTCGATGTCGGCGGCCTTGGGCGTGAACGTCTTCTGCATGAGCGTCTCTTCTTGGACGTGGGTCTCGGCGAGAGAAGGCCCCGCCACGGCGGGGCGCATGCAGCATCGTAGTGGACGGGCCGGGCTGCACCAATTGTCAATCGGTGGGTGCGGCATCGGCCTTTCTGGCCGCGAGCCGCGGATCGACCACCTGCCGAAGGCCGACGGAGATCATGTAGAAGCCTGCCGCGAACACCGACAGCGCCAGGCCGGCAGGTATGAGGGCGTTCCAGGGTGGAACGCCTGATGCATCGGGGAAGGTGACGGCGTAGTAGACCATCGTGCCCCAGCTCAGACGGGTTCCTGTCTGCCCGAGCCACGAGGCGAACCCCTCCGCGACCACCGCCCCCACCACGGACAACATCATGAAGACGGCAGCAAGCGGGATCATGTGGGGTACCAAGTGTCGGAAAATGATCCGGGAAGCGCCTGCCCCAGCCACTCGAGATGCGTCCACGAACGGCCTCGCCATGACCTGCAGCCCCTCCGACCTCAGCACGATGGCGGCAGCGCCCAGCCCAACGACGATGCCGTACAGGACCCCGAACTGCACAGGACCTATCTTCTCGCCCAACTCACCCGTGCCGAGGATCAGCATGAAGATCGGGGCTGGGAGAAGCAGGAACGCGTAGGACACATGGGACGTGAGCCCATCAGCCCAGCCGCGGCGGTACGCCCCGATCGTGGCGAAGATCAGCCCGACCACAGCGGTGACGAAGGCGGCGGTGAGCGCCAGAACGAAGGTCGGGCGAGAGGATGCCAGGAGCATGCTGAGCACGTCACGTCCGAGCGCGTCCGTGCCGAGGAGATGGCCCTGGCCAGGCGCAGAGGGATGAACCAAGACGTCGAAGTCGTAACCGAAGAGCGGGTCGTACACCTGGCCCGCCAGCACGTTCGTGCGTAGGAACGGATAGATGAGCGCAGCCAGTCCGAACAGCAGGATGACGATGACGCCGAACATGCCGATCCTGCTCCTGAGAAAGAGGCGCCACGATCCGAGGCTCGGCTTGGTGCTCACGACTCGGCACCCGGAACCTTCTCCGGTCTCCTCAGCCTCGGGTCCATCACCCCTTCGAGCACCTCGAGGCTGAGCCGGATCACAAGCACGAACAGGCCGATGACTGCGAGGGAGGTCATCACCACCGGCATGTTCTGGTTCTCGATCGCCCCGAAGAGGAGCGAGCCCATGCCTTCGAAGCTCAGCGCTCTCTCGATGATGACCAGGCCTGCCATGAGGTATGGGATGCTGACGGCCAGCGTCGCCAGGAGCACCAGCGTGGCGCCCCGTGCCACGTGCACGTCTCTGACTCTCCGCGCGGAGAGTCCTTTGGCCCTCGCCGTGAGCACGTAGTCCTCATGCTGGTTCTCGACCATGCCCGTCTTCATGATCAGCATGAACTCGCCGAAAGCCAGCAGGGCGAACGCGAGTATCGGGATCGCGGACTCGAGCGTCAGGTCGACCGCCAGCGGTGCCATGCCCTGGAGGGCGAGCAGGCCGAGCCAGACGCCTGCGATCCCCAACAGGACGATGCCGAAGGGAATCGAGCGATGCCGCCTCCTTCTCACGAGCCTGATCAGCAGCGCAGCCACGACCGATGCCACGATGAGCGTCAGGGTCATGCGCACGAATACCTGGGTGGCTGTCATCTCGGTGTCTGCCCAGAGGTCCCGCGGCGAGCCGACCACCGAGGTGCGGAAGTCGAAGATCGGTCTCCGCAGGAATCGGTTGAGCACGACAGCCAGAAAGGGAGGGAACAGCGCAAGCGAGGCGATCCCGACGAATGTGATGCCTCCCGCCACGATCCCCCGCCGCGAGGACGTGACCCTGCCGAGCCATGATCCGATGAAGTAGGCCAGTATCAGTCCTGTCGCGAACACGAACATCGTCGCTGCGAGCGCTGAGGCCACTTCGACCGTACCGAGCCGCGGAGCTGAGAGCCCGGAACCGAGGAACCCTCCCGTTACGAAGTCGGTCAGCCAGGCCCAGAACCTCACCAAGAGCGGTCTGTTGAACCCGAGCTCCTCCCTGAGGGCCTCGAGCTCCGAAGCGCTCATGCCCAGCCGGAGGATCGTCAGCTGGTCCCCCGGCAGCAGCGTCTCGATGAACACGAACGCCAACGCAAGAAAGATGAAGAGCGCGATCAGGCCAGAGAGGGTCTTCCCCGCGATGAGTCTCAGCACGAAGCGTGCACGTTACCCATAAGCGACATCCCAGAGGACGAGGCCACTCGGAGGGGCCGCCCCCCGCGCTGCATTTCGGTCACGCGCTGCCATGATCGCGGGGACCGCTTCTGGATCGAGACGTCCTCTCCCGACCTCCACACAGAGGGCCACCATCGACCTGACCATCTGGTGGCAGAAAGACTCGGCTGTCACCTCGAAGACCAGCACCTCCCGGCTCGGCGGGTGCCAGCCGGCCGCCAGAACCGTTCGGGTAGTGGACAGGCCCTCGGCTCTCCTGCACAAGGAGGCGAAGTCATGGGTTCCGACGAAGTGCCCCGCGGCCTGCTGCATCGCCTCGCGGTCGAGCTCAGCCGCCACATGCCAGGTCGTCCTCCTTCGCAGGGGGTCGGGTGCGTACCTGTTGAGCACGGAGTACCGATAGGTCCTGCTGACCGCCGAGAACCTGGCGTCGAAGTCAGGAGTCGCCTCCGCTACTGCGAGCACCGCAACGTCCTCCGGCATGAGCTTCCTGAGTGATCGCTCGAGACGCTTCACGTTCACTTCCTCCTCGGATCTGAAGCTCAACACCTGTCGCGCCGCGTGGACGCCGGCGTCTGTGCGGCCTGCCACAGATGTCCGGACCTCGCCCACCGTGACAGCCAGCGCCTCCTCCAGCACTGCCTGCACCGTTCGCATGTTCGGCTGGCGGGCGTAGCCGTGAAAGTCGGTGCCCTCGTAGGAGATGTCGAGCCGGAAGGTCGTTACCTGATGCTCCCCTTCGGAGGTTCGTTGAGGGTAGCCCCGAGCCATCGGTGTCATCCGGCGGTCCCTGAGACGGAGGCGCCGTGGGGTCA
>CAZKJJ010000105.1:0-487 GCA_964553055.1 uncultured Acidimicrobiia bacterium | reverse complement strand
CAGCGTCCAGGGGATCGCCGAGCGCGCCATGGGACCGGAGATACACCACCAGACCTCCCAACCCCTGAAGCTAGAGGCGGCTCAGACCGGAGAAGACGAACCAGACGGCGACGGCGATGAGCGCGGAGGGGAGCGACCGGCGTCTGTCGAGGCTCATCGAGACCTCGGCTACCACTGCCAGCGCCAGGCCGAACCACGCCAACGCGACCGCGAAGACCACCTGCTGGAGCGACCCGGAGACCAGGGGCCGCACGATCAGCAGCAGCAGCGGCACGTGTGCGAACCCAGCGAGGCGGAGCACCGTCGGGTAGCGGGCATCCCCCGAGAACAGCTTGGTCCCTGCCAGCCACAGCGCGCCCGCCGCCACGATCCACTGGACGATGCCACCCAAGGCCACTTGGAGGAACCCCAGGAGATCGAACTCCAGCCGCGGGCTGCCGACCACGATCCCCACGTACACCCCTGCATACACCCCTGCCACGAGCAA
>CAZKJJ010000104.1:6271-7367 GCA_964553055.1 uncultured Acidimicrobiia bacterium | reverse complement strand
GAGGAGGTGCGGGGAGTCGTTGTACTGGCCGAGCTCGACCCGCTTCGGGTCGACCATGATGAGCCGCACATCGGCAGGTGTCGTGCGCATGAGCACCGACGAGACCATGGTGTTGATGCAGGAGGACTTCCCTGCTCCTGTGGCCCCTGCGATGAGCACGTGAGGCAGCTCCGACAGGTTGAGCATCCGGGGCGTGCCCGAGATGTCCATGCCGAGCCCCACCACGAGGGGATGCTGCTCCGCTCGGGCCTCAGCGCTCGAGAGCACGTCACCGAGCGTGACGAGCCTCCTGTGCCGGTTCGGAACCTCGACGCCGATGGCGCTCCTACCGGGGATGGGCGCCAGGAGGCGCACGTCCGGTGTGGCCAGCGAGTAGGCGATGTCCGAAGCCAGCCCCGTGACCCTGGACACCTTCACGCCAGGCGCCAGCTCGATCTCGAAACGCGTGACGGTTGGGCCGGGAACCACCCTGGTCAGCCTGGCGTCGACGCCATGCTCTCGCAGCGTGGCCTCGAGGTCGGCCGCCGTCTCCTCCAAGGACCTTCTCCCCTGACCTGGAGCGGACGTCCCCAACTTGAGCACATCCAGAGGGGGCAGGTCATAGGAGCCCGAGGCGGCGGGCCTCTTCGGTGGAGAAGCCGGCTGTTCTGCCTGGACCGGCTTCTGCGGAGCCGGCTTGCCAGGCTGCGGCTTGTGCACGGAAACGGGCGGCCTGGTGCTTCTTCGGTGCGTGTGCTCGACACGCCGAGTCCTGGGCCGCCGCCTGACCCTGACCTTCAGTGCCCGAGCGACGTCGACGATCGACCTCCCAACGTCTCGAACCGTCGTTCTGGTGATGATCAGGACACCCATGGCGATCACCGCAGACAGCACCACGAACGCTCCCCAGAAGCCGATCAGGCGCCGCATCGGGAAGGCGAACAGCGACCCGAGCGCTCCGCCGCGCTCGGACACCATCGTGATGCTCTGCGCAAGGGACACCGCCCCCGTCAGCAGGTGGAACAACGCCAGCGTGCCGACGAACACGAGGAGGATCCCGGTCGTGACCCGGCCGTAGTCGCTGCGCGGCTTGCCGACGATCAGGGCGATGCCGATG
>CAZKJJ010000104.1:0-6261 GCA_964553055.1 uncultured Acidimicrobiia bacterium | reverse complement strand
GATGGCGGCCATCGAGAGCGGCACGAGGTAGGACCATTGTCCGAAGAGGAACCGGAAGAGATCGATCAGCCCTCGCCCGATGGGCCCGGCCTGTCTGAAGAACGCGAGCACGATCAGGGCCGAGAAGACGATGAGCACCACACCCCAGACGTCGTCAGATTGACGACCGAGCCTGGCTCTGATTCGCTGCCGGAGCGCTCGTAGCGCCGAAGCGCTCCGCTTGACTCTCCCTGAAGACACCCGCTGCCGCCCGGTGGCCCCACCGCGGGTGGGTGCCTTCGCTGCCATGCGGGGAAGAACCTAGCACCTGTCAGCCGTGCGCCATCGACACGGCGGAGGGGTCACACCTCCAGGACGACGGGGAGCACGACCGGCCGCAAGCCCGTCTCGGCCTTGATGACCTGCCCTGTGACCTGTCTGATGAGCCGTCTGACCTCGACCGGATCCGAGGACCCGCCCTCCTGGAGGCGCAGCAGCAGTGCATCTGCCGCCTTCGCCAGGACAGGATCAGGGGCGTCCATGAGACCGTGGCTGTCGAGCGTCGGCCCATGGACGCACTCACCCGAGCGCAGATCGAAACCGACCGTCACGACCACCACGCCTTCGTCAGCCAGGTGAGACCTGTCCCGTATCACGGCGCCTTGGACGTCTCCCAGCATCGCTCCGTCCAGGTAGACGTAACCCGCAGGAACCGCCTGACGCTCGATCGTCGTGGAGTCCCCTTCGAGTGTGATCGCGTCGCCGTTCTCGCACACGATCACCTCGGGGACGAACAGCTCCTCGGCGATCTCGCCGTGGGTTCGCAGATGCCGGTACTCGCCGTGGACAGGGACGAACGTCCTGGGACGCACGAGGTTGATGAACGTCCGCAATTCTTCCTGCCTGGCGTGGCCTGACACGTGGACGTGGGCGTTCCTCCCGTGCACCACCTTGGCCCCTGAACGCATCAGGCCCGAGATGACCCTCGACACGGCGGTCTCGTTGCCAGGGATGGGCGTAGCAGAGATGATGACGGTGTCTTCTGGCCCCAGGGTCACCCAGCGGTGCCTCCCGACCGCCATCAGCGACAAGGCAGAGAACGGCTCGCCCTGGCTTCCCGTCGAGATCAACAGCGCCTCGTCCGGAGGGAGCGCCAGCAGCTCCTCGATGGGCAGGATGCGATCGGAGGGGAGGTCCAGGATGCCGAGCTCTGCGCCGATCGCGGTGTTCCTCTCCATGGATCGCCCCACGAGCGACACGTAGCGGCCCGTCTGCAACGCGGCATCCACGATCTGCTGAACACGGTGCAGGTGACTCGAGAAGCAGGCAGCGATGACACGCCCAGGCGCGCGCTGCACGATGCCCAGGATCTCAGGACCTACCGTGCTCTCCGAGGGTACGAAGCCTGGCTGCTCTGCGTTCGTGCTGTCAGCCATGAGCAGCCTCACGCCTTCCTCCCCCAGGGCAGCGAACGCAGGAAGGTCGGTGGGCCTCCCGTCGACGGGCGTCGGATCCAGCTTGAAGTCCCCTGAGTGAACGACGATGCCCTGCGGCGTCTCGAACGCCACGCCACATCCCTGCGGCACGCTGTGCGAGACAGGGACGAGGAGGAACCGGAACGTTCCGTGTTTGACCCACTGGTCCTCCGCCACCGTGCGCAGGTCTGCCGAGACGCCGATCTCCTCGACCCTGGCCCTCGCGACCTCGATCGCGAACGGGGGGCCGTACACGGGAACGTTGACGTCCCGCAGGAGGTACCCGAGGGCTCCGACGTGGTCCTCGTGACCGTGCGTGAGCACGACACACTCGAGGTCCTCGGCCCGCTCGGCCACCCAACCCCAATCAGGGAACACCAGGTCGACGCCCGGCATGTCCTCCGTCGGAAACATGAGGCCACAGTCGATCATCGCCATGCGCCCCTCTATCTCGAGGACCGCACAGTTGCGCCCGATCTCACCCAGACCGCCCAGGAACGTGACCCGGACGGTCATAGGCGCTGCGCGCCGCCCACCGCCTCCTTGATCAGTCGTACGGTCTCCGAGGATGCCTCGACCAAGGGAGGACGAGGCACGCCCACCGGCTCCCACAGCGAGTTGAGCCCCGCTTTCACGGGTATGGGATTCGGCTCGACGAAGCACGCCTCGAACAGGGGAAGGAGCCCGAAGTGGAGCCTCCTCGCCTCGTCGTAGTCCCCATCGCTCGCTGCGTTCACCATCCTGAGCATCTGCGGCCCTGCCAGATGCGAGACGACCGAGATGACCCCATGGGCCCCGACGCTCATCTGAGGCAGCGTGAACTTGTCCGACCCCGAATAGATCACGAAGTCGTCAGGCAGGGCAGCTCGGCTGGCGATGGTGAAGGCCACGTCGTCCACGGCATCCTTCACTGCGACGATCCGTGGGTGGCCTGAGAGCTGAACCAGCGTCGGAACCTCGATCAGCCTGCCCGTCCTCCCTGGGATGTTGTAGAGGATGACAGGGAGCTCGGAGGCCTCGGCGACAGCAGTGAAGTGAGCGACCAGCCCCGCTTGGGGAGGCCGCGAGTAGTAGGGGGTAACGGCCATTGCGCCAGCGCACCCCGCCTCTGCCGCCCTCTGCGTGAGCTCCACGGACTCGCGGGTGTCGTAGGTGCCCGTTCCCGCCACCACGTGAGCCCGCTTCCCCACCGCCTCCACCACCGTGCGGTAGAGCGCCACCTTCTCGTCCGCGGTGAGGGTCGGGGACTCGCCAGTCGTGCCGGTCACGACGAGGCCCTCGGAGCCTTGATCCACGAGGAAGCGGGCCAGGCGCCAGGCCCGCTCGAAGTCGACCTCGCCCTCTTCGGTGAACGGCGTGATCATCGCAGTGAGCAGTCGGCCGAACATCCTCTGTCAGCCTAGACGAGGATCAGTCAGGGACGACCAACGGTAGTCTTTCTCGGATGAGCGAGTTCATCCACGACGTCGGGGTTTCGGAGTTCACCTCTCAGGTGGTCGAGCGATCACACAGTGTGCCCGTCGTGGTCGACTTCTGGGCAGAGTGGTGCGGCCCCTGCCGCACCTTGGGCCCGATGCTCGAGCAGGCGGCAGACTCGAGGGCAGGCGCCTTCGAGCTGGCGAAAGTCGACGTCGACCAGAACCCTGGCCTCGCATCGCAGTTCAGCGTGCAGGGCATCCCCACCGTCCTCGGGTTCAGGGACGGGAAGGCAGTCAGCCGGTTCGTCGGGGCCGTGCCGAAGGAGCGACTCGACGGCTGGCTGGACGACCTCATACCGACCGAGAGTGACAGGGCGGTCGAGGCGGCCAGGGACCTGCTGCTCGGTGGCGACACGGAAGCAGCCGAGGATGCCTATCGGGCGGTGCTCGAGGCGGACCCCCGCCATGTGGAAGCCGCCGTCGGCCTGGCGTCGCTGCTCATCGGGTCAGACCGGTCAGACGAGGCGGTCGCCATCCTCGAGCGGATCCCCCGATCTCCTGAGGTGCAGCAACTGCTGGCGGCTGCCCGCCTCGCATCCAGGCCAGAAGACGACGTCGACCTGTTGAAGGGGGCGCTCGCGGCCGACCCTGACGACGTCGCCTCGAGGATGAGGCTCGCCCGCGCCCAGGCCGCCGCCGCCGACCACGAAGAGGCGCTCTCGAACTGGCTGATCGTCGTCCGCAGCGACCCCGAGTTGCGTGAAGAGGCGAGGCTGAGGATGCTCGACGTGTTCCAGGTCCTGGGCCCTGATCACCCGCTCACGGCCCGGTATCGCCGGGACCTCGCCAACGCCCTCTTCTGACGGTGTGACGACCTCTCTGGAACCGGCGCCGGGGTCACCCGCAGAGCTGCAGAGGTTCGCGGAGCTGCAGCGGCGGCTCCCACCGATGTACAGCCGGCTGTTCACGAACACCAAGGAGCCGAGGACGGTCATTGCCGTACCGAGCCTCAGCTTCGACCCCGCCGAGATGGCGAAGATCCAAGGCGTTCTGCACTACGAGGAGCGGATGCTGTGCCTACTCATGCTGCTTCAGATGCCAAGGACGCAGCTCATCTACGTGACCAGCGAGGCAGTTGACCCTTCCATCGTCGACTACTACCTCCACCTCCTGCCAGGCGTGCCGACGGGCCATGCCAGGCGCAGGCTCACGTTGGTGAGCTGCGACGACGCCCGTCTGACCCCTCTCACCCAGAAGCTGCTCGAGCGGCCCGATCTCGTCGAGCGGATCCGCGAGGCCAGCGGGGATCCGATGGACACGCACATGACGTGTTTCAACACCACGCCCCTCGAGCGCACCCTGGCGGTCCAGCTGGGTGTGCCCCTCTACGGGTGCGATCCTGCCCTCATCTACCTCGGATCGAAGTCCGACGGCAGGAGGATCTTCCGTGAGGGAGGCATCGGACTGCCAAACGGCGTCGAGGATGTCTTCGACCGCCGGTCCCTGTCGGAAGCGCTCGCAGGGCTCAAGGCGGCCCATCCCGGGTTGCGAGGCGCGGTCGTGAAGCTCAACGACGGCTTCTCAGGCGAAGGCAACGCCGTCTTCTCGTTCGACGGCGTCGAATCGGACCGGATCTGGGCGGCGCTTCCCGAGCATCTCCGCTTCGAGGCCGCCACGGAGACCTGGGAGGCCTACGAGGCGAAGCTCGAGTCGACTGGCGGCATCGTCGAGGAGCTCATCGCAGGAGAGGAGTTCCGATCTCCCTCCGTACAATTCCGGATCGACCCTCTGGGCGAGATCCACCTCGTGTCGACCCACGACCAGGTCCTCGGAGGTCCATCTGGGCAGGTCTATCTCGGCTGTGTCTTCCCTGCAGACCCCGCCTACCGTCAGGACCTCCACGAGGCGGGCATGGCCGTCGCGCGACTCCTCCGCAAGCGAGGCGTCATCGGCCGCTTCGGCGTCGACTTCGTCTCGATCCGAGAAGGAGGACGGTGGAAGCACTTCGCGGTCGAGATCAATCTCCGCAAGGGAGGAACGACCCTCCCGTTCCTGACCCTCGGATTCCTCACCAACGGGACGTACGAGCCGTCCTCGGGGCTGTTCAAGACGCCGACGGGACAGATCCGCAGCTACTACGCCACCGACAATCTGGTCAAGCCCTCCTACCAGGGCCTCAGCCCCGAGGAGCTGATCGATCTCGTGGTGTTCTGGGACCTGCACTGGCGAGCCACCTCCCAGACAGGGGTGGTCTTCCATCTGATGGGCGCCGTGACCGACTACGGGAAGCTCGGCATGCTGGCCGTCGCAGAGGAGCCTGCCCAGGCAGAGCAGCTGTACGAGACGACCGTGGCGACCCTGGACACGGCCACCACCACCGGGTTCAAATCCCCAGCAGGGGCTCGAGCCCGACGCTGACCCCCTCCAGCTCGCCAACGCCTCTCACGGCGAGGAGCACGCCGGGCATGAAGGAGCTCCATGAGGTGGCGTCGCTCCGGATCGTCAGCGTCTGGCCTTCGGTGCCCAAGACCACCTCCTGGTGGGAGACGAGACCCGCCAGGCGCACCGAGTGCACAGGCACTCCCTCGACGTCCGCACCCAAGGCTCCTGTGACGAGCTCCGAGCCTCTGTCGTGCGCGACGCCTCGCCTGGCGCCCGCGATCCGCCTCGCCGTCTCGAGAGACGTTCCCGAAGGGGCGTCCGGCTTGTCCTCGTGGTGCAGCTCGATGATCTCTGCTCCCTCGAAGTGAGGGGCTGCGGCCTCCGAGAAGCGCATCATGAGGATTGCGCCGATGGAGAAGTTCGGCACCACCAGGCAGTTGGGAGGACCAACGCCCCACATCTCCTCGAGCTCGGCAATCCGCTCGACCGTGAAACCGGACGTCCCGACCACGGCATGGAGGCCGAGCTCCCGCCACCGCTGAAGGTTCTGCATGACGACATCGGGTCTCGTGACCTCGACGACGACCTCGGCGGCCTTCATCACCATCGGATCCTCCGAGCTGGTCACGCCTGCTGTCTCGATCGACCGCCTGCCGGGAGCGTAGAGGGCCGCCAAACTGAGGTCCTCGGCCTCCGAAACGGCCTGGGACACCAGCCTCCCCATCCTGCCTGCTGCGCCCGAGACGCCCACCGCGATCATTCGACGTAGCTCCGCAGCGAGCTCTCCGAGAGCGGACCCACGGCACCGATCACCCGCGGGCCGGAGAGGAGCTCTATCGCCAGCTCATGGGCGTCTTCGACCGTGACCGCATCGATCCTGGCTATGCGCTCCTCGGTCGTGAGGTGCTCTGTCCCCGTGACCTCATCCCGACCCAGTCGCGTCATACGGCTGTTGGCATCCTCGAGCGAGATCGCCATCGCCACCTTGACCGACCCTTTCGCCCTCG
>CAZKJJ010000103.1:0-7433 GCA_964553055.1 uncultured Acidimicrobiia bacterium | reverse complement strand
GTTCTCCTACAAGGAGATCGCGGAGATCATGGACATTCCCATAGGGACCGTCATGTCCCGTCTCCATCGCGGAAGAAAGGCGCTTCAGAAGGCGTTGTGGAGTTTCGCCGGCGAGCGTGGCCTGGCGTCCGAACAAGAAGAGGTGCAGGATGGGCAGCCGTAAGTGTCACGAAGCCCTCGAGAGCCTCTACCCCTACCTGGATGGTGAGGTCACCTGGTACAAGCGCTTCCGCATCAGGCGTCACCTCAGATCATGCGGCGGATGTGGCCCGGCGTTCTCCTTCGAGAGTCGCTTTCTCGAGGTGGTGAGGCAACGGCTGGGTGACGACCCACCGCCCGAGCTGATCGAGCGCCTCCAAGAATTCCTCCGTGACCAGAGGCCACAACAGGCAGACGGCTGAACACATCGCCCGCAGTATCCTGACCACATGTCACGCTTCCGGTACCTCGTCGCGGTGGCCTGTCTCGGGGTGCTGATTCTTCTCCCCGGTGCCGTCGCGGGGGCCCAAGAGCAGCCAGCTCCAGAGCCGACCTCCGAGCAGCAGGGCGTACCCGAGCCCGCCGTGTCCGTCGTGCCTGACACAGGGGCCGACGAGGACGAGGCCTGGACGACGGTCTACCTCGTCCCGACCGCGTTGCTGATCGGCGCAGGGACGGTGATCCTCACGATCGTGATGTACTTCTTCCGTGTGACCCGAGCTCGCTACCGACCCCAGGAATGAGCCGCATTCCCTGGTCGCTCACGGAGCGGATAGCGGGCAGGGTCGCGGGGAGCTACCCCCTCGAAGGCACGTATCACATCGACCTACTCGCCTCCCAGGCACCCGACTTGATCGGCAGAGCGACCGAGCTGGTGACCAGAGAGACGGGACTCGGCTCTGCCGGCTCCCCGGACGTCCTAGTGGTCACGAGACGCCAATGGGCCTCCGCGAACGTCGCGTTCTTCACCTCGGTCCTTGGCTCTGCAGAGGATCGGATCTTCCATCGGTTCGGCGACGCGGATCCCCTCAAGCGAGCGGCCTCTGCCGTGTCGGGCAGGGTCGTGGCAGCCGAGATGGGAGCGCTCCTCGGTGTGCTGGCACGAAGGGTGCTCGGTCAATACGAGCTGGTCCTACCCAGGGAAGACCGTTCGTCCGACACGATCCTGCTGGTCGGCGCCAACCTCTTGAGGCTCGAGCGTCTTCACCAGTTCCGACCTTCTGAGTTCCGACTGTGGATCGCGCTCCATGAGGCGACCCACCGCCAGCAGTTCCAAGGTGTCCCGTGGCTTCAGGGCTACTTCCTCGACTTGGTTCACGAGCTCGTTGCCTCGTCGCAGCCAGAGCCTGGACGTTTCACGAGGGTGGCTGCCGAGCTTCGGGAGGCGGCACAGGCCGGAAGGCCTCTCGTGGACGAGTCCGGTCTCCTGGGGCTCTTCGCCTCCGATTCGCAGAGGGCGCTCATCGACAGGGTGCAGGCGCTGATGTCACTGCTCGAGGGCCACGGGCACGCGGTCATGGACAGGATCGGGGCTCGCCTGCTCAAGAGCCACGCCAGGATGGCGCGGGTGCTGAAAGCTCGGAGGACGGATCCGCGGATGCAGGCCTTCTTGCGTCTGAGCGGCCTGGAACTCAAGATGCAGCAGTACGAGCTGGGCGAGAAGTTCGTGAAGAGCGTCGAAGCGGCCGCAGGATGGCAGGCGGTCGACAACGCATGGCAGAGTCCCGAGCATCTGCCTTCCAGAGAGGAGATTGGAGACCCCTCGAGGTGGCTGGCCCGCGTCGCCTAGAGAGCCTGGCGGGCCGCGTTCTAGAGGCCGGCGCAGGCGACGTTCCCCAGGCGTCGTGTGCCGTCGCTCTCTCCGGTGGAGCCGACAGCGCTATCTGTGCCTGGGTGGCGGGACAGGTGGGGGTGCCCGTGCGAGGCGTGTTCGTGAACCACTCGCTGCCTGGCTCGTCCTTCATGGCCGCAGCTGCCGACCGTGTTGCCGCGAGCCTGGACATTCCACTGAAGCCCCTGGATGTCGTCGTCCCAGAAGGTTCCTCTCCCGAGGCGCAGCTGAGGCGGGCCAGGTACGACGCCCTGTTGAAGGACCTCGCCCGAGACGAGTGGCTGCTGACGGGGCATACGGCGGACGACCAGGCCGAGACCGTGATGCTCAACCTGATCAGGGGCGCGGGTCTGCGAGGTCTCACCGGCATCCCGAGGCGCAGGGGGAGCATCGTCAGGCCTCTGCTCGGCGTCTGGCGCAGCGAGACCCGTGAGCTGGCGACGCTGCTCGGCATTCCCTGGCAGGAAGACCCCGCCAACCTCGACGAGCGAACACCCCGCAACGCGCTTCGGCTGAGCGTCCTTCCAGGACTCGAGCAGGCATTCAATCCTGCGTTTCGGAAGGCGCTGGTGCGCGTGGCCACCCAAGCAGCTGCCGCCGAGGAGCTCATCGAAGCTCAGGCGGACTTCGTTGCGGTGGAGAAGACAGGCGACGAAGTTCGGCTGGCAGCGCCTGCGATGGCATCTGTTCCCGATGTGGTCGCCGCGGCCGCGGCCCGCAGAGCTCTACGTCTGTGGAAGGGCGGTTACCCGGGGACGGAAGCGGACGCACGAGCGTTGATCGCCACCTCAGCCGACGGAAGGACGAGAGGGCTCACAGGCAACGTGCAGGCGCGGCGAGAAGGCCCGTGGACGGTGCTCGGGGCAAGGGATGCCACGGTGCCTGCGCCCAGCGACTGGGATCTGCGCGGCGAGGCGAGGTTCGGAACCTGGCTCATCGAGGCCTGGGTCGAGGAGTCGCCTCCTTCGGTGTATCCCCTCTCCCGCTGGATCGCGGTGTTCGACGCCGAACAGGTGGAGGCGAAAGGCCAGGTCCGCGGCGTCAATGAGGATGACCGCATCGCCATGCGCGAGGGCAGCAAGGACGTGATGCAGGCCCTGGCAGAGGCAGGCGTTCCTGCCCGGAAGCGCAGCAGCCGCCCCGTCGTCACGGCAGGCGGCGACGTACTGTGGGTCCCCGGGGTGCGAGCGGCCCAATCCGGTTGGGTGAGCAGGCACACGCGGCGCTACCTTTGGCTCCGGGCACGACAGGAGGGCGGGTGAGCGACGTTCTGATCTCGGCGGAGGAGATCGAATCCAAGCTTCAGGAGATGGGCAGGGCCATCACCGAGGACTACCAGGGAAAGGATCTGGTGTTGGTTGGAGTCCTCAAGGGGGCGTTCATCGTCATGGCCGACCTCGCGAGGTTCATCGACCTGCCCGTCGAGTTCGACTTCATGGCCGTTTCCTCCTACGGCGCTGCCACCCAGACTTCAGGCGTCGTCAGGATCCTCAAGGACCTGGATCAGGAGATCGCAGGGAGGAACGTCGTGATCGTCGAGGACATCATCGACAGCGGTCTGACGCTCAACTACCTGCTCAAGAGCCTCAGAGTGCGGAAGCCCGACTCCCTGGAGGTGGCGGCGCTGCTCGTGAAGAAGGGCATCCAGAGGGTGCCGCTCGACGTTCGGTACGTCGGATTCGAGATCGGACCGGAGTTCGTCATCGGGTACGGCCTCGACTATGCGGGCAAGTATCGGAATCTTCCCTATGTCGCCGTGATGACGGACGAGGAAGCCGAGGAGATGATGCGCTCGGGCTGACCGGCGCCGCCTCCAGGACAGGTTGTTTGCCCATTAGAGGGACTCTTCGCATACCATGTAACACACGTCCCGAAGGAGGACGGTGAGCCGCACCCTTCGAACCATCCTGATCTACGGCGCTTTGGTACTCGTTGCCGTGTTCATCGCTCAGTCGTGGGTTGAGAGGGCCACGGCGCCCGAAGAGGTGACGATCACCCAGTTCCAGAACGACCTGGATGCAGGCCGGGTCGCCAACGTTGTGATCCTCCGTGACTCCCAGGTAGTCCAGTGGGAGCTCCAGGGCCAGGAGGACGGAGACCCCGACTACACGGCGGCGTACAACAACGGCTACGAGGAGATCCTCACCAAGGCTCTCATAGACCAGGGCATCGAGTACCAGGTCGACTCGGAGCCGCCGAGTGTGTTCGCGATCCTTCTCCAATTCCTGCCCTGGCTGTTCCTGATCGGGTTCATGGTCTTCATCATCTTCCAGATGCAGGGCGGCGGTAACAGGGTGATGCAGTTCGGCAAGGCCCGCGCCAAGCAGATCACCAAGGACATGCCCAAGGTCACGTTCAAGGACGTCGCCGGGGTAGACGAGGCGATCGAGGAGCTGATCGAGATCAAGGAGTTCCTCGAGAATCCGCGCAAGTTCGCCCAGATGGGCGCCAAGATTCCCAAAGGGGTTCTGCTGTACGGGCCCCCAGGGACGGGAAAGACCCTCCTCGCACGGGCCGTCGCCGGTGAGGCGGGAAGACCCTTCTTCTCGATCTCGGGCTCCGACTTCGTCGAGATGTTCGTCGGGGTAGGCGCAGCCCGCGTTCGAGACCTGTTCGAACAGGCCAAGTCGAATGCCCCTGCAATCGTGTTCATCGACGAGATCGACGCCGTCGGGAGGCACAGGGGAGCAGGCCTCGGTGGCGGTCACGACGAGCGGGAACAGACCCTCAACCAACTCCTCGTCGAGCTCGACGGGTTCGACGTCAATACGGGCGTGATCGTCATCGCCGCTTCCAACAGGCCGGACATCCTCGACCCGGCGCTTCTCCGCCCCGGTCGCTTCGACAGGCAGATCGTCGTCGACAGGCCGGACCTCGTCGGCCGCGCCGCCATCCTCGATGTTCATGCCAAGGGAAAGCCGTTGGCGGAGGGCGTCGACTTCGACGTCCTGGCGCGGCAAACGCCCGGATTCACGGGCGCGGATCTCGCCAACCTGATCAACGAGGCGGCGCTGCTGGCGGCCAGGCACGGCCAGAAGCAGGTGACCATGAAGAATCTCGAGGACTCGATCGATCGAGTCCTGGCGGGGCCCGAGCGCAAGAGCCGGCTGATCTCGGACAAGGAGAAGCTGGTCATCGCCTACCACGAGTCAGGACACGCGCTCGTCGGCTGGGCGCTTCCCATGGCAGATCCCATCCACAAGGTGACGATCATCCCCAGGGGCCGCTCGTTGGGGCACACCCAGGCGCTCCCCGAGCAGGACAAGTACATCATGCGGCGCAGCGAATTGGTCGACCAGTTGGCGATGCTCCTGGGAGGTAGGACGGCCGAGGAGTTGATCTTTGCGGATCCCTCGACGGGTGCCGCCAACGACATCGACAAGGCGACCGATCAGGCCAGGAAGATGGTCATGGAGTATGGGATGAGCGACCGCCTGGGCCCGATGAAGTACGGCCAGCCGAGCGGCGAGGTGTTCCTGGGAAGGGACTACGTGAGACAACAGGACTACTCGGACGAGGTGGCGGGGTTCATCGACGAGGAAGTCCGCAAGCTGATTGGCCAAGCCCACGAGGAGGCCAGGCAGATCCTCACCACCCATCGGGACTCGCTGGACAAGCTGGCCAACGTGCTGATGGAGCGGGAGACGATCGACGCCGAGGAGGTCGCCCAGCTTCTCCAGGACGTACCCAAGTGGGAGCACGACGCAGGGGGGGCCATGCGCATCCGTATGCCACGGGTCCACGAGCGGGCAGCCTCGGACGGCGTCGCTGCGGCCCAGTCGGAGTCCTGAGGCGGCCGTGAACCCGGGCGTGCGCCCGATCTGGAGGGTCCGCGACGCCGTCTTCTCAGGCGATCGAACGGTGATCATGGGCATCCTGAACGTGACGCCCGACTCCTTCTCGGACGGAGGTTCGTTTCTCGAGCCTGGGCCTGCCATCTCCCACGGTCTGTCGCTGGCGTCACAGGGAGCTGATCTCGTCGATGTGGGGGGTGAGTCCGCCAGGCCTGGCGCTTCGAGAGTTGACGCGGACGAGGAGTTGGCCAGGGTCCTGCCGGTCGTAGAAGGACTCGCCGGAATGGGCGTCAGGGTCTCGATCGACACCACCAGAGCAGCCGTCGCCTCGCGAGCCCTCCAGGCTGGCGCGGTCGTCGTCAACGACATCTCGGGGCTGCGTGACCATGACATGGCAGGTGTGGTCGCGGCAAGCGGAGCAGGCCTGGTGCTCATGCACATGCTGGGTGAGCCGGGTGCCATGCCCTCCAACCCGGACTACCAGGACGTGACTGCTGAGGTGGGCTCGTTTCTCGAGGAGCGTGCTGTGTTCGCCGAGCGCGCGGGCATCGGCAGGGAAGCGATCTGCCTCGACCCTGGCATCGGCTTCGGGAAGAGCTTCGATCACAACTTGACCCTGCTGCGACGCCTCGACGAGCTGACGGGACTGGGGTATCCCGTGCTCGTTGGCACGTCCAGGAAGAGCTTCCTGGGCAGGCTGCTCGACGAGCCAGATCCGGTCGCCCGAGACGCAGCAACGGGCGCAACAGTGGCACTGGCGATAGCTGCTGGCGCCCTGGCGGTCCGGGTCCACAATGTCGCCGTTTCGGGCCAGGTTGCCAGGGTGGCTGACGCTATCGTCCGATCCACCTCGTGAGGGAGTAGCCAGTGGTCACCGGGTTGCAGCCCAGAGGCTTTGCCTGGGTGATCCAAGATCGCCTTGCCGTCTCAGAGCGGATTGGTGGCTATGGCATCCAACACCGCAGGGTTCGAAGAGAGGAAGAGGTCTCCTGGCTCAAGCAGGCGGGCATCAACGCCGTGCTCTCGCTTCTCGAGGGCAACCAGAACCTGAGGAGCTACCAGGCGGCAGGGTTCCGCACCCACCACGAGCCGATCCCAGCCGAGGTCGAAGCCCTGGACGTCGAGCGATTCTTCGCCGCCTTGGACAAGGCCCTCGCCTCCTCTCGGACGGTGCTCCTCGTGCACCGCGACCTCGTGGACGACACGGTGGCGGGGCTGCTGGCAGGGTATCTGGTGCACTGTGGGCTTCTCGAAGGCCCGATCACGGCGACTGCCGTCATGCAGGAGATCGTGGGACGCCCGCTCGGCCCGGAAGGGCGGAGGCTCATTCCGAACACCCAGCCCAGGTGATCGGTTTCCTGTCAATCGAGGCGTCGGATTTCGATGCTTTCATTGACACGAACGCCGCAGCCGTATGACGCGGGCGGCGATCGGCCTCGGGTCCAACCTCGAAGACCCGATCCGACAGCTCTACCGGGCGATGGCGCGCCTCGAAGAGCTCGGGACGTGGGTGACGGCCTCCTCGATCTACCAGACCGAGGCGATCGGGCCGCCCCAGCCCGACTACCTCAACATGGTGGTCGTGCTCGAGACCGAGCTCTCTCCCAAGGAGTTGCTCGAGAGGCTGCTGGAGATCGAGCGGGGCATGGGAAGGCAGCGTGGAGAGCGCCTCGGCCCTCGGGTCATCGACCTCGATCTCCTTCTCTACGGCGAGGAGGCAGTCTCCGAGCCGGGACTTTCGGTACCCCACCCCCGGATGCTGGAGCGCCGTTTCGTGCTGGAGCCGCTGGTAGAGGCCTGGCCGGACGCCACCCTGCCGGACGAAAGGG
>CAZKJJ010000102.1:0-7510 GCA_964553055.1 uncultured Acidimicrobiia bacterium | reverse complement strand
TGGCCAGCGACCGTCCGACCTGAGTGACGTGGATGGTGTGCGTCAGCCTGGTGACGTAGCGGTCGCCCTCGGGGTTGATGAACACCTGGGTCTTGTGCTTCAGACGCCGGAAGGCCTTCGTCAGCAGAATCCGGTCTCTGTCCTGCTCGAAGGAGGTGCGGAACTCGTCGTCGTCCTCGGCGACTTCCCGCCCTTTCGAGTCTTCCGACCTGGTGGCTGCAGGGGACAATTGGGTCCGCTCTTCTGCCTCCCGCAGCTCCCTGGTGTGCGGGACGAGCTCTTCTGTCACGGGATCTCCGCCGAGGGCGTGCGCGGCACTCCCAAGATGGCGACGGTCCACTTGGAGAGCGGCCCCGTTGAAGGCTGCCCCGTGATGATCCTCCGACGGATGGCGGCCGAAGCGGAGTCGATCAGCAGGACCACCCCGATGAGGACGAGCAACGAGGCAAGCGCCTTGCCCCAGTCTGCCCTGAACGCCATGCGCCCCACGATCTCGGCGCCGATTCCTCCCGCACCGATCACACCCAGCACGGCAGATGCCCGGATGTTGATCTCGAAGCGAAACAACCAGTAGGCCACGATGGTGGGCATTGCCTGCGGAATGATCGCAAAGCGCATCTGCGCGGCCCGCGTGCCACCTGCGGCTCGAAGAGCTTCGATAGGCCCCGACGAGACGCCTTCGATCACCTCGGACGACAGCTTGCCAAGCGTGCCGATCGAGTGGAGCCCGATCGCCAGCGTCCCCGCCAACGGACCGAGGCCGAACGCCGGAATGAACATGATGGCCAGCACCAGCTCGGGGAACGCACGGACTGCGCTGAGGAAGCCGCGCACGGGGAGGTTGACCCAGCGGGGGCTGATATTGGTTGCGGCCAGGAACGCCAGCGGGAACGAGAGCACGGCCCCGATCAGCGTCGCCACCCAGGCCACGTAGAGGGATTCCATGATCTTCTGGAAGATGCGTCCCGTGTCGCTGAAGTCAGGGGGCCACATGCCGTTGGCGAGGCGCAGGATGTCACCGGGTGCCCTGACGATCCTCGCAGGGGTGATCTCCAAACCCAGAGCGCCCCAGATGACAGGAAGCACGATGGCCAGCGTGATCCCCCACTTGAGCAGGCGGGGTCCGATGGGCTCGCGTGGACGCTCCATCTGGGGCTGACCGCTTCGAACCAGGTCCGGTACCGTCACACGAGCCGCCTTCGGAGCCAAACTGCAGCTGCTTCGATGGCCAGCACTGCCACGAAGATCACGATGACGATGGCCATGACTCGATCCCAATGAAACAGACTTCGCTGCTGGTCGAGGAGCTGACCGATCCCGCCTGCGCCCACGATCCCGATCACGACGGACGCTCGGATGTTCAACTCGAACACATACAGGGCATACGCGACGTAGTTGGGTATCACCTGAGCGAAAGCAGCATGCTGAACCATCTGCTCGTGGTGGGCGCCTGCGGCGCTTACGGCCTCCAAAGGACCGAGATCGATGGCGTCGACTGTTTCGGACAGCAGCTTCGCCATGATGGAAAGCGAGAACATGAACATGGCAAGTGCACCCGCGAAGGGGCTGCCGTAGCCAACCGCGTATGCGAAGAGGACGGCCCAGAAGACGTCAGGAATGGTGCGGATCGTGTTCAGGATTCCTTTGGCCACCCAGTAGACCCTGCTGCTACCTGCTGTAGGACGGGAAGCAGAGAAGGCAAGGGGCAGCGCAACCAGGCAGCCGAACGTAGCCCCGATGACCGCGATCTGGAGGGTCTCTATGAAAGGCTCGACGATGACGTTGCTGGGCGGCTGGCCGAGGGATTTGGGCCACTCCCACTTCGGAGGCCAGAACTCCTGGGCCAGCTCGCCGAGGCGGCCGAGCTGAGAGGCGATCTCGGAGGTCGAGAAGCCAATGGCGTTCACCGCGATGTACGTGAAGACGACCGAGCCGGTGATGGCACCGAGTACTGCGCTGCCCATCCATTGGGAGAAGTTGAGCCCGAGTCCTATCGCACCTGCCATCAAGCCCACGGCGAGGAACAGTTGGACTGTGAGTTCCTGGGTCGCTCCTTCCTGGAGATCGAAGATGTTGAGCGTTTCGAGATAGCCGATCGTGGTTCCTGCTTGAACCGCCGCTACAGCGCCTCCGAACCATGCCAGCGCCGAGACGAACACGGACCCTGGGCGCAGCCCTGGGCGCTCCCGTAGGACGACGTAACCGGCAGCCGCGCCAGGCAGCAGCCAGCCTGTTCCCGCCAGCAGGGCCAGCCCGAAGGAGATAGGGCCTGTCCGCTGCTCGAGGATGGCGACGAAGATCGTCGATCCGATTGCCCCTGCTCCGAACAGCAACAGGGCATGAAGGGGATGCCTGCTGAATCCGCTGATCCCGAAGGTACCGAAGATGATCAGGCCGGTTGCTGCTCCCCACAATGGAGGAACTCCGGCCAGCAGTCCCGTGAGGCCCACGGCGACAACCCCGACCAGCAATGGCGCTATGAATGTTCTGGCCCTGGCAGGCTCCACTGGTCGAGCCATCACGGCGACCGTGGTCACGCCTCGACGCCTTCCAGCAGGTCATCAGGCGTGATGGCTCTCCCGTAGATCCCGCGGAAGACCTCGTCGTTGACCTCGGAGATGTCCCCGTCATAGACCACCTCGCCTGCGTGGAGGCCCACCAGCCGTCGCCCGTACTGACGTGCCAGGTCGATGAAGTGGAGGTTCACGATGGTGGTGATGCCAAGCTCGCGGTTGATACGCTGGAGGTCACGCATCACGGTGTGCGAGGTGACCGGGTCCAGGGACGCCACAGGCTCATCCGCCAGCAGAATGGCCGGCTCCTGGGCTAGGGCTCGAGCGATCCCCACCCGCTGCTGCTGCCCGCCAGACAGGTCGGAGGCCCGAACGTAGGCCTTCTCGACGATCCCGACGCGCTCCAGCGCCTGAAGCGCGATCTCCTTGTCCTCGGTCGGCCAGAAGCCGAGAAACGCCCGCCATCGAGGAACCTTCGACAGGCGCCCGACCAGGACGTTCTTGATCACCGTCGAGCGCGTGACCAGGTTGAAGTTCTGAAAGATCATGCCGATCCGGGAGCGAATGTGGCGGAGGTCCGAGCTACTTGCCCCGACCACCTCCTTCCCTTCCACGCTCACCGAGCCCGAAGCGCGGACCAAGCCGTTGATGGCTCGAAGCAGCGTGGACTTCCCTGCCCCAGACAACCCGACGATCACCAAGAACTCACCCTGGGTGACCGTGAGGTTCACGTCCTTCAGAGCTTGCAGCCCTCCCGGATAGGTCACGCCCGCGTTCTTGAACTCGATGATCGGCGGCATCAGCCCCTTTCGCCCGGAGAGTCTAGAAACGGAGAGTGGGCCACCCTCGGGTGACCCACTCCGTATGCACGGTTGTTCCTACTCAGTCCTCTTCGATTCCCAGCTCGGCCACGGCGCGCCGCACGATGTCGAAGTCCGAGTCAACTGCGGGACGGATCTCTGACCACTCGTAGATCTCCTGAAACACCGCGAAGCCCTCATCGGTCGCCAGGAACGCTGCGGTGGCGTCGTAGATCGCCTGTCGGAGCTCTTCAGGCAGGTTCAAGTTGACCGCCACCACGTCGTTCGGCACCTCTGGCGTGACGTTGAACACGATCACCTTGGTGCCCACGTCCGCGAAGCCCCCTTCGGCAGGCCTCCGAAGGTTCCGACGGGAGTCGTCGAAGCCCGTGCCGAAGTCGAAGTCGCCGTTGTAGACGGCCTCGATCGAAGCAACGTGGGAAGGCGACAGGTTCTCGTAGGTGATGTCGGTTTCGGGGTCGATACCGGCGTCGATCAACTGCAAGGTCGGATAGATCGTGGCGGAGGTGGACGTCGGGCTCCCGAACGCCACCGTCCTGCCGATCACAGAGTCGATCGGAGCCTCACAAGCCAGGCCCTTGGCGACCTCTGTGCCGTCATCCAACACCTCTGGTGAGGCATTGGGGACGCCGGCATCTGGATCAGGCGCCCACCCGACCTGCTGGGCTCGAACGCGCGAGTCGTCGGCAGGAAGCAGCGTCGGGACTCCGTCGACGTTCTCGAAGGCGCCTTCGATCGGAGGTTCCGCGCAGATGGATGGGTCGTTGGTCATCCATTGCCCGTGGTAGGTGGCAGCGCCGAACCGAATCGACTGGATGAGCGGACCGATGTTGTCGTACAACGCCGCCGCCTGCACGTAGCCGACCGGGCCGAAGGCCCCGAGGTCCGCGCCCCCTGTGCCCATGGCGATGACGAGTGCCGTGTAGTCGTCCGTCACCTCGCCCCTGAACGGGATGCCGATCTCTTGCGTGAGGTAGTCCATGTATGGCTGGACCGCGTCGCTGAGCGTCTCGACTCGCTCAGATGGAACGAAGCCGAAGACGATCTCCTCGGGGAGCTCCATCTCCGGCTCCGTCGTTCCGGGCGGCTCGGTCTCTGGCGGTTGTGTGGCAGGCGGTTGGGTGGTGGCAGGTGGCTGCGTCGTGGCCGGTTCACTTTCACCACCACACGCTGCCGCGATGAGGGCCACCACGACTAGCAGGGCGGCCCAGATTCGCAATCTCATTGATCCTCCAAGGTCGGTAGATCTTGAGCCTTCAGAAGGCGATCGCAGGTTAGTAGCGCCGTCAGCGGCTCCACTCCAGAGCGGTGACGACGTCGACGAATCCTTCCCAGGTCTCGACATCGACGACCCGCGGAATCGGTGCGTTCCACGGACGGACGTACCGGCATGCGGTCGCCTGAGGCCGGTGGAGCAGGCAGCCTCGAAGGATGTGAGGTGCGTCGTCGAGATACACGTCGCAGGGGACCGTCCACTTGTCCTCGAGGATGTGGACCTCGCGCGTCGGTACCGCACGTTCCGCGAGCCAGGCGAATGTGTCGTGGACGGCCCATCCGGGCTTGGTGGTCAGGATCACGATGTGGTGGCCCCGATGGGACAACTCATCGAGCGCTTCGATCGAACCATCGTACGTGTCGAGGTGGCGGAACAAGGAGCCGTTGCCCATGTCGCGGGCCCAGTGCCAGAACTCGCTCATCGAGCGGAAGTGGGTGGCCTCGACGATCCCGTCCCAGGCCACGACGCTCTCTGGATGGATCGACCGCCCGAAGTCGGCGTTGTATCGGTGGATCCATCCACTGTTGAAGTCGGCCACGACCCCGTCGAGGTCTATCCCCAAGCGCATTCGCGCAGGGTAACGAAGCCGGGAGGCCTCTCACCTTCACCGGCGAGGCTCGCAGTCCAATGCTCAGACTCTTGTCTCGACCGCCCCGACCAGCTCGGGGACCCTCCTCCTCAACAGCCAGGCGGAGCACCGAAGCCCGAGCCAGTACACGAGCGCTCCCCACAGCATGGATCCAGCCGAGACCACGAAAGGATCGAGATAGCCGGCGGCCACCACGATGAAGGCAACAGCCGTCGGCATCAACAAGACGCCGATCACGAAGAAGGCCAGGCCCTGGGAGATGATCGAAAGGCAGCCCTGCTCCGTTGCCTGTGCGAACAGGTCCGTCCCAAGCGGTGGGAGCCGGAGGGGTGCCAGAACCGAGACGATGTTCCCGATGGCCAACTGACAGCCGATGGCGGTCAGGGCGATCGGGATGGCAAAGGGAAGCCACTCCCAGCCGTCGCTCACCGCAGCGAGCACGACCGACATGATGATGCCCTCGGCCAACAGCACGCCGCCTGCGGAGAGGCTCTTCCCTGTGAGCAGGGCGCGAGGAGGCAGGGGCAGGGAGAAGAGGAACGAAGCAGCGTTTCGCTCCCACCCGATCTGGTTGAGAGTGACCGGAAGCCCGATGAGGAGCACGACTACGGGTCCTGCCATGGTGAGCCACGGCAGGTGCCTGAAGGCTTCGAGGCGTGTCGTGCCCACCAAGAGTGAGGCCACCAGCAGGGCGACGAAGACCGCCCCGCCGGTCCAGACCATTCGCAGCCTGGGATCGCGGAGATAGACGAGCATCTCCTTCCGAACCACGGCTGCTGCCGGCTTACGAACGACCACCGCCGTCCTCCGCTTCCGCTCGCGGCGGTAGGAGAGTGAGGGAGGTCCCGGTGTGGTGACGAGCCTGTCGATGAGCTTGTTCCAGAGGACAGACAGCAGGGCGAGCCAGACAAAGGCCACCAGAAGCGATCCCAGAGCATGGGCAAGGTGGTTGCCGGCCGCCGCGACGATCGCGTGCTGGGCCGCGGCGGGAGGGATCAGCCACGACCACGGCGACAACCTGTAGGTGGTCACCGCACCCTCCAGGCCTGCTGCCTCCACTGTGGTGGAGAAGGTCTGGTAGACGACGTAGATGCCAAGGCCGACGCCTGCCACGAAGAGAAAGGCCAGGTCCCTGCCTCTGCGGTGCCTGAGGGCAAGCGACGCCACCGAGGTGAACGTCTGGCCGCCTACGACGAGCAACAGCATCAGCACGCAGGAGGCGGCAACCACCACCACGAACGACTCAGGAGCGACGAACAGCGAGACGTCCGCAGCCAGAACGGCGAGCGGTACGACGATCGTCGCGGAGATCAGCCCCGATGCCGCGAGGCCGCTCATGAGCTGCGCTCTCGACAAGGGGAGGAGGCCCAGCTTGACGGGATCGAGTGGCTCGTCGAGGGGGAAGAAGACGACAGGAGTCACGACCCAGACCAACCAGCCGATCGTCACGACCCAGAGTGTGTACTCGGCCGCTGCGCCTTCGGAGAGCGATGCAGCCGATCGGTAGAAGGAGCTGGCTGCCCACCACCCAGCACCAGCGAGTACGACGACGAGCAAGGGCAGCCCCACGCGCCGCTGTCTGTCCCCCCGCAGACCGTTGCGGAACAGTCTCCACTTGAGTCCTACGAGGTGTGCAGCCATTCCAGACCGAGCTCGGACTCCTCAGCCCCCACGGCTGCCAGAAAGGCATCCTCGATCGAGGCAGCTCCGTAGGCCTCCCTGAGCTCGTCAGGGTGAGCATCGACGATGAGCCGCCCGTGTGTCATGATGCCCACCCGGGTACAGAGCTTCTCGACGAGCTCCATGACATGGGACGAGAAGATCACCGTGGCTCCCGAGTGTGTGTACCGGGACAGGAGTCGTTTGATGAGCCTGGCACTGACCGCGTCGACTCCTTCGAACGGCTCGTCGAGGAACAGCACCGGGGGAGCGTGGATCACGGCAGCTGCCAAGGCGATCTTCTTCCTCATGCCTCTGGAGTAGTCGGCGATCAGCTCCCCTGCCGCATCGTCGAGCGCCAGGAGCTCGACGAGCTCGCCACGTCTCCGCGCCGCTTCCTCCCGAGGCAGCTCGTGGACGGAGGCGACGAAGTCGAGCAGCTCGTTGCCTGTGAGCCTCTCGTACAGGTTGAACTCCTCGGGGAGCACACCAACCAGCCGACGAACCTGGATCGGGTGGGCTCTTGTCTCGTATTCGCCAACACCTGCCGAGCCGCTGGTCGGCCTCAGGAGTCCGACGATCATCTTGATCGTGGTCGTCTTGCCCGCGCCATTCGGGCCGAGCAGCCCGTAGAACTCGCCCCTCGGGATCT
>CAZKJJ010000101.1:810-7542 GCA_964553055.1 uncultured Acidimicrobiia bacterium | reverse complement strand
CGAGAGGTGCGAACACGTTCTCGGCCACGTAGCCTTCGAAGGGCTCACCTGAGAGGGTCTGCACCACCAGACCCAGGATGTCGTAGTTGACGTTGGAGTACCGGAACACGCCAGACTCCTCCCGCTCAGCGTCAGCCACCCGACGGACGTGATCCTCGAGCGCCGTGTCTGACACGTCGCCGCTGAAGAGCTCGTCGAGACCCATCCGAGTGGTGAAGCCGCTCTGGTGGTAGAGCAGAAGACGGGGAGTCAGAGGCCCAGCTTCGTCGCCGGCGGGTGCGAACCATGGGAGGTACCTCCTGAGAGGGGCATCGAGATCCAGCAGACCGTCCTCGACCAGCTGCATGACCGCAGTCGCCGTGAGCAGGCTCGTCGGCGACCCCAGGAGGAACGGCGTATCAGGCGTCACGGGGCGGTTACGCCCGTCCGCCACCCCGAATCCCCGCAGGTGGACGGTGGCGTCGCCCGATACGACCGCCAGCGCCAAGCCCGGGATCTCCAACTCCAGCATCTTCGAGACGATGAACTCGTCGAGCGCGTCGAGGCTGGTGGCATCGAGGCGCGGGGCCACGTGCGGCGGGACGCCTCGCTCAGGCTCGGCCTCTCCTTGCGCAGAGCCCTCGGTGATCGTCATGCCTGCTTGGTGATAGCTGCCGCACGCGACGGCCACCACCGCCAGGAAGGCGACGAGGGGGAGCGGAGGCCGAGACGGTGTGCGGTGTGCGGCCACCGGGCGAGGATACGTCCTTCGGGGAATAGAGCCACCACCACCTCTGCTCGTGAGATCCGTCGGTGCCTCGCTATCGCAGGGAGTTGCTGAGTTCCGGAGAGGAGATCATCCTGCGGTTCGAGGCGCAGAAGCGCTGGCTGCTCGGCCCCTGACGTGCCATCAGCTCTCGGCAGCTCCGAACCGCTTCAGGGCCGATAGGAGGTGACGTGGGGAGACAGTCAAGGCGGTGGCGTCCGCTCTGAGCGCTGCCAGAGCCGCTTCGCGGAGGACCCCGTCCAAATCGGCGAAGGAGAGGCCCTCCGATAAGGCTGCAAGCTGCTCCAGATCGACGTCGTCTGAGAAGGGGATCGGCGAGAGCTGGAGCAACGCCAGCCTGGCTTCGAGCTCTGGAAGGCCGAGCTCCAGCTGGACTTCGAAGCGCCCCGGCCTGAGCAAGGCGGGATCGATCAGGTCTCTCCTGTTGGTGGCCGCCACGACGGAGATGTCTCCCCGCTCTGAGACCCCGTCCAGCTCAGTGAGGAGAGCAGCGACCACCGAGTCCATGACGGTGGTGGTCGAGCGACCCCTCACGGGCGCCAGTGCGTCGAACTCATCGAAGAAGAGCAAGGAAGGAGCGGCTGATCTGGCCCTCGAGAAGACCTCCCTGACGCCTCGCTCAGACTCACCGACGAACTTGTCGAGCAGCTCGGCGCCCTTCACCGCGAAGAAGGCAGCCCCCGACTCGTGGGCGACGGCCCGCACGACGAACGTCTTGCCCGTGCCTGGAGGTCCGAAGAGGAGAACACCCTTTGGAGGGTCGATGCCGAGCCTCGTGAACCTCTCTGGGTCGGTGATGGGCCAGATGACCGACTCGGTGAGCCGCTGCTTGACCCCGACCAGCTCCGCGACCTCCTCGAATCCGTACGAAGGGATGTCGCCGGCCGGAATCGAACCGAGGGAAGGGGCGGTCTGCTCGATCGCCGTCACCACCAACTCCGTCGTCAGAAGGCCTCCACGATGCGTCATGAGAGCGGTGGCATGCACGACCGAGGCCATGACGTCAGAGCCCGAGAAGCCTGCCGAGCGGGCAGCCAGAAGATCGTAGTCGAGCTCCTGCGATGGCACTCTGGCGGTCGCAGCCTCGAAGAGCAGCCTTCGCCTGTGCAAGTCGGGCGGCGGGATCGACAGGCTCCTGGGCAGGAGCTCGCTCTTCGTGACCGACTCGTCGAGGTGGCTGATGGAGGCCACGGCGAGGACGCACGCCAGGCCAGGCCTTCCCGCCACAGCATCGAGAAACCACCTGAGGATGGCCGCCACCTGGGTCCGATACGGGGCGAGGCCTTCCCCTCCTGCGACCGCCTCCAGGCGGTCGAGGTAGACGACGCCTGGCGCCTCCCGGCTGAGCGCCTGCTCGAGCAGGTCCAGGAGACGTTGCGGCTTGAAGACCAAGTTCACATTCACGGCATGCACCGCCACGCCGAGGGAGTCCGCCGCGGCCCTGACCAGCTCCGACTTGCCGCATCCTGTCGGTCCTTCGAGGATCACTCCCGCCACCTGGGGAAGTCCCCATGCCTTGGGCAGATCCTCAGGCGAGGTCAGCAACTTGAGCCAGCCCGTCAGGACCTCGAGCTCGACATCCAGGCCTGCGACGAGCGCCTCAGCCGTCGAGGGTCTGTTCAGCTCCTCCGGTCCGTCTTCTGCTGTCGTGGGCGGTGGCCCTGTGGCCGCCGCTTCGCTGACGAAACGGGTGCCTGCGGCGACGACCGCAGCCGGAGGCGTCACTTCGACGACTGCGACCTCGAGGTCCTCCTCCCTCTTCAGGTAGGAGGCGGCGACGGTGACCGTGTCACCTGTCGTCAACGGCCTGCCCTGGAGTGCTCGAAGCAGGTCACGTGGATCGGCAGGCAGAGAGCTTCCAGCCAACATCACTCGGGAGGCAGAGGGGAGCACCCTGCGCTTGACGTCCGTGGTGCTGCCAGGCGCCAGGCCTGCGTTCGAGATCGCTTGAGCGCCGAGCAGGAGGGCGTTCGGCTCCTCCGTCTGGCGAGGGGAGACGAGGACGTGCGTGGCCCCGACCTGGATGATCCCGCCTCCTGGCATCCCCATGGCCGCCAGCATGACCCGGTCGGCGCCGGCCACGGGGTCATGCCCCTCCCGCACGACGAACAGCACCATCGGATGGTAGGAGCGGTGCCCACCCGTCCGCACAGGGCTACAGGTCGTCCTCGCCTGCCAAGTGGGTGTGTCTTCGAGTGCTCATGTGTTGGACCTCTGCGGACTCCATCATCTGGGCGTGAAAGGAATGACGAGACGCGTACCAGTCTGCATACCGGATCGAGCCGGGCCACGCAGTCGCCCCGTGCAGGTACACGCTGATACCGACGGTGACGCTCACAACGAGCACGATCAGGTCGGTTCCGGGCAGCCCAGAGTCCAGGACGATCGTCACCGCGAACACGAGGCTGGCCAGCCCCCTGGGTCCGAACCATCCGAGGTAGGCCAACGTGGGCCTCTCGAGACTGGAGCCGACCATGGACAGCCCGACGGGGACCATGCGCACCAGCGTCAGCGAGATCACCGCGTAGACCGCGAGCGTGAGGTCGAGGTCTCCGAGGCGGGGTCCGAGGAGCAGGGCTCCGAACACGAAGAAGGAGAGCATCATCAAGGCGTAGGCAACGCCCTCTGCGTGCTCGCCCACATCGGGATACCGGGATCTCGCAACTCCCCCGAAGGCGATCCCCCCTACGAAGGCGGCGATGAAACCGCTGCCACCGAGTGGGTCGGCGAGGCCGAAGCAGACGAGGGCGAGGCCCGATACCGAGACGCCTCGCCAGATCGGGCCCATCCAGCCCTTGCGACTGCAGTACAGGACTGCACGCCCTCCGAGGAATCCGACACCCACGCCGACGAGCAGGGCGATGCCGATCTCCTCCAGGAAGACCCTGCCAAGCTCGGCCTCGGTCATGAGTCCCGCCTCGACCTGCGCTTGCGCCAGGAAGATCGTCAGGATCGGAACGGCGAGCCCGTCGTTGAGGCCGCTCTCGACACTCAAGCCCTGGCGCACGAGTCGCGGGACGCGGGAATTGGCTACCACGGCCTGACCGAGCGCGGCGTCGGTCGGGGCGAGGATCACAGCCAGAACTGCGGCTTCCCAGAAGGTGAGCTCTCCGATGATGAGAAGCGCGACTGCCATGCCAGCCGCAATGGTGAGCGGGAGACCAATGCCGAGAAGACGCCCAGGGAGGTAGGCCTCCTGCCGCAGAGCCCGCAGATCGATGGCCACCGCGTCTGTGAAGAGCACGATGACGAGGGTCAACTCGAGGAGGAGACCAACCTCGTTGTCACCGAGGGGCACCTCGAAGGCGTCCAGGTACCCGGGACCGATGATTACGCCTGCGGTGACGAAGACCATCGGACCTGTGATGGGGCTCCTGTTGAGCCGGCCGGAGAAGAGAGCGAACGCGACAAAGGTCCCGGCTACCAGAGCGAGACCGTAAGAGACCATCGCTCAATCCGCGAGACGCCGCAAGGAGCCCATGAACGCCGGAAGGCGGCGCGGACAGCATGGCCCCCTCCGGCTGGTTGCTCTGCGTCGCCGCACGGTCCTCCCTCGGGGCTGGGAATCTAGCGCCGGAACACCCACAGGGCCCTTCAGCCTGCCAGCTTCAGCTCGGGCACAGCCCCGACGGGAAGGGCCAGGACCCCTGTCGCTTCGACCACGGCAGCGTGGTTGTCCCTGATCCAGCGCCAGATGAGTGCCGCCTCCTCATCCGCCTCGGCGCTCGGTGCAACCGACGTAGCCCTCTCCTGGTGGGGCACCTGGGGAAGGAGAGGCGGGCGGCTGCCTGTCTCCCAGGAGACGACGAGGCGGCCGTGGTCGATGAGGGCTCCACCCGAGGATGGCGACTCCACGCGGAGCAGGCGCGCCTCTGTCAGGGTCTGCCATGCCCTACGGCGGTCGATGGCTCTGGCGAGCGCCCGGTATCGGTCCCTGAGCCATCCTGCCTCCTCGAACCGCTGGGCGTTCGAAAGAGCGGTCATCTTGGCTGCGAGCGGATCGAGGAGCACAGCCGGCCTGTGCTCGATGCCCTCGACGAATCGTTCGACGACCGGCGCATATGACTCTGCCGTCAGCGAGCCGTCACAAGGACACTGGGCGACCCCGAGCTGTGCGAACTGACAGGGCCCCGTCCTGGCAGCGGGTTTGGAGACGCAGCGGCGTATCGGTAGAGCGTCCCAGACTGCTGTCTGAACCTGCTCCGCCGCCCTGCGGGTCCGGAATGGGCCGACGTACAGACACCCGTCGGACAGGAGTCTCCGCACGATCGCGAGACGAGGGAAGGCCTCGCTCGTCAACTTGAGGAAGTGCACGGTCTTGGGCGGTCTCGATCTCACGTTGTGCCGTGGCCTGTGGGCGTGAATCATTCTGAGCTCCGCCACCGAGGCTTCGAGCTCGGTCTCGCAGGCACGGTGCTCGATCGCCTCCAGCTCGCGCAGCATGTCCGTGACCCTGCGCCGCGTGTCGCCATAGAAGTAGCTCCTGACCCTGGCATGCAGGTTCTTCGCCTTGCCAACGTAGATGACGTCGGCGTGCCTGTCCCTGAAGAGGTAGATGCCTGGGCGTCTCGGAAGTCCTTCGGTGAGAGAGATCTTCCCGTAGTGAGGCGAGCCGCGGGCCGAGAGAACCTGCAGCAGGTCTTCGAGGGCCGTGATGCCGATCGTGCCCGCTCTCTCGAGCAGCGAATGGAAGACGTGCGCGGTCGCCAGCGCGTCCTCGAGCGCCCGATGGGTCGGAGTCGTTGGCGAGCGGAAGTGCTGGGCGAGGCTGGCGAGGCTGAGCCTCCTCACCTCGTCGCGCACCAGCCGCCTGGCCAGACGGAGCGTGTCGACTGCCCGGTTCTCCAGACGGTCGAACCCATGGCGCTCGGCCGCCGCGTTGAGAAAGCCCAGGTCGAAGCGCACGTTGTGCCCCACGATCACCGCGCCACCGAGGAACTCGAGAAACGTGGGGAGCACCTCTGCCATCGGTGGGGCGTCGACGACCATGGCGTGGGTGATGCCCGTCAGGATCGTGATGGTGGCAGGAATCTCGCGACCTGGGTTGACGAGTGTCTGGAACGTTCCCGTGGTCTCGCCGCCTCGGAGTCGGACGGCTCCGATCTCAGTGATCGCGTCCACTCCCGGGGCCCCTCCCGTGGTCTCTACATCGACGACGCAGAAAGGGACGTCATAGAGGGGGGTCCCGAGCTCTTCGAAGCTGCGCTGGGCGACGGGCACCGTCCGACCGTACATCGAACATGTGTTCGATACAACGACCGAGGCTGCGGTTCGGCTGCCGCTATGGCGGCACCGTGGACCGTTGCCGCACCGCCTCGAACAGGACCACGGCGCCTGCAATGGCCGCATTCAGGGAGTCCATGCTGCCTTGCATGCCGATCCGGACGGTGGCCGTGGCTGCCTCGAGGAAGGCATCTGAGAGTCCGAGTTGCTCGCTTCCTATGCAGACGGCGCATGGTGCCCGGTAGTCGGCCTCGTAGTACTCGATGGTCCCGGACGGGGTGGCGGCGACCGACTGGATGTGCCGGGCCGCCAGCCAATCGATGGCCTCCTCCGTGGTGGTGACCGCAACATCGACCGCAAAGAGGGCACCGAGCGAAGCCCTCACGACATTGGGGTTGAACACGTCGGTCGTCGGGTCGCACACGATGACGCCGTCCGCGCCTGCCGCATCAGCTGTTCGAAGCATGGTCCCGAGGTTCCCCGGCTTCTCGATCCCTTCGACGGTCAGGAACAGCGGGTTCGATCCCGGCTTCAACGCATCCAGCCTGGCAGGAAACTGCGGCGCTGTGGCCAGAAGGCCCCCCGGACGCTCCCTGTAGGACGCCTTCCTGAAGGGCGCCTCCCCGAGCTCCACGAGCCTCGCGCCCTGAGCCTCGGCCCGATCGAGGAGAAAAGGCTCGTCTTCGCCGAGGAACAACGCTCTGCAGAAGTAGACCTCCTCGACTGGAAGGCCCGCCTGACTG
>CAZKJJ010000101.1:0-800 GCA_964553055.1 uncultured Acidimicrobiia bacterium | reverse complement strand
GGCCCTGTGCAGCTCCCGGTTTCCCTCGATCAAGAACCGACCTTGCTGATCTCTGCCCCGCCTCGAGCGCAGACGCACGAGAGCCTTCACCCTCGGGTTGGTGAGCGAGGTGATGGGGCCCGTCACCCGACCTCCTGCTGGTCCCAGCCGTTGTACCTGATGGCGTCGTTCCGCCGGCCACGATCGAGCGAGCCGGAGCGTCTGTCGATCTCAGGGTGGCCGACCGTCACCACGCCGATCGGCGTGACCTCCTCCGGTATGCCAAGCAGCTCCTGAAGGCCGGAGATGGCGTGCGTGCCGAGGAAGCCGGCCGCCAGACCCTCGTCGACGGCAGCCAGGAGGATGGCCATCAGGGAGGCTCCTGCGTCCACCCACCAGAAAGGAACGGGCCACTCGATCTCGGTTCCGTCCGCTCGCACCTTGTCTGGCTCCTGGTACCTGCGGTGATACGCCTGTTCGCTCACACAGACCACGATGTGGACGGGGGCTCTCGAGATCCAGGGGTCGAAACCCGCTGCGATGTAAGAGGGCTCATCCGCCAAACCAGCGATGGCCAGCCGCAGATGCTGGTCGGTGACCACCACGAACGACTGACCCTGTGTGAAGCCGGCCGAAGGCGCCTTCGACCCTGCCTCCACGATGCGGCTCACCGCGCCCTTCTCGACGGCCTCGGCCGTGTAGTTCCTGACCATTCTCCTTCTGCGCACGGTCTCCTTGAACTCCATCCCATGGAGGCTAAGCGCTGCCTTGGAGTCGGGGAGCGGGCGCTGGGTGGCCGGCTGGCGAGTCGGGTTCCGCGC
>CAZKJJ010000100.1:0-7549 GCA_964553055.1 uncultured Acidimicrobiia bacterium | reverse complement strand
CCGCGAGGGTCGTACCCGTCTCCCGTCCCACAGCGAAGGCAACCGCTGAGCCGTCAGGAGACCAGACAGCTTCCCCGATGCCAGACACCTCACCCAGCTGGTCCGATTCGAAGACGGGGCGGGTACCTCCACCGCTCAGTTCCACAATGGAGAAGCCCTCCGGGCCTCCCAACAAGGCGAGAGTGCCGTCAGGGGACAGCCAGTTCGAGTGCACGAACAGACAGCAGCCTGTCGTATCTCCGCGAAAACGCAAAACGCCGAGGCTATCCATGACAAACCAATGGCCGGCTCCTTCATCGACCAGGGCGAGGAGGGCACCATCGGCAGACCAGCCGATCGGCACCGCGCTGCCCGCATCACGAGGGAGATCGAGGGTGTGTCTCACCGAGGGCTCATCAGGGTCCACTGCCTCGAGCCGCCCCTGACTGGGGTACATGATCCGGCCGCGGATCGGTTCGAACACGCCGAGATCCGGCGGCCGCGTGACGCGAGACGACCCGGCGGTTTCGGATCGAGTTCCGTTGAGCACAAGCGGGAGGAAGCCGATCAGGATTACGGCGGCCAATCCTGCACCGACCGCCAAACCTGGGTGCATTCTCTTCGGTGGCCTGGCAGCACGGTCACCGACGACTACTGACCAATCACCGCGGACTGCCACGTCGTCCACGGTCAAGACCGGGTGGTCATCCCGAATCTGTGCCCCATACCGAGCTAGTTGTGTGCTCAGATCATCACTCACTGTTCGACTCCCAACTCTCTGCGGAGGCGACTCATCGCTCGCCGCTCGTGAGACTGGACCGTCCCTTTGGAAATACCCAGCACTTCGGCTACCTCGCCCAACGACCAGCCGAAACAGTGCACCAGCATCACCACCGTTCGCTGCTTTGAAGAAAGACGCTCCAAGGCGGCTGGAAGACCCGGCTCTACCCAGGGAGACCGTTGCGCCTCCACGCGGTCGAGAACAACAAAGCGCCCACCACGCTCTCTGCGAACCCTGCCCTTCGCCACCGTGAACAGATAACCCGGAGCGTTCTCCATTGCAGACACACGCTCCCAGTGCTCCCATCCATACGACAGAGCGTCCGCAGCCGCATCTGACCCGACCACCGGGCCGAACATCGCCGTCAGACTCTCCTGAAGGCGAGGTCCCACCTCTTTCACAAACCGCTCGAAGTCGTGGGTTATAACCTGTTCGGCGACCATCACTCACCGACTCCTCACCCCATAAGACATGCAACACGGGGTTCGTAAGACAGGATGTTTCTAGTGGCTTCGGATCGGCGAAGTGTCCAGCTGGCGGACTACACGGGCGCCGGCGTTGCCCACATCGTTCTTCATGAGGTGACTCGGAGCTTCACAGCTCGAGCAGGTATCGAAGCACCCGCCCCATGTCGAAGAGAGGCTCAGGCCCGACAACTCCGAGGCGATCGATCAGCCGCCGGTCCGAGACAGACTTCACATCCTCACACTTGGCGTAGCTGGGACGGTCGAGACCTGACTCCCCGGGCTCGATCTCGATGTGCGAGGGCAGCTCATGTCGAGCCGAGGTGACGGGGACGACAAGCACCACGCCGGCAGGCCCCTCATTGAGCGCATCGGTCGATACGACTACGGAAGGACGAGTTCCGGCCTGTTCCCGGCCAACCGGGTCCCCAAAGTCGACCAGCCAGATCTCCCCTCGGCGAGGTTTCACTCGGAGCGATCCCTCAGCGCTCCCTCTTCAACTCGCCGCTCCTGTTCGACCTCAGACCAAGCAGCACCGTCGTTGCGCAATTCCTGGTAGCGGCGATTGAACGCGTCGAAGAACACCTTCCGCTCCAAGGCTTCGACCGCGTCGTCGAGGACCCTCGTCATCGGTCGGCCAGTCGCGTTCGCCAGAGACGCGAGCCGGTCTCGAGTCTCTTCGCTCACCCGTATCGTCGTGCTCATGACGAGAAAGTCTACCAGCATGTAGACATTTCTATCTACGTTCTTGGAAGCGAACCGGGGGCGACTGACGAGGCTCGAGTCTGTAGTCGGCTCGGTATCGGAGAAGGCATGGCTCACACCCCTTCGCCGTGGACCCGAACCAGACGGTCGACGAAGTCGACGATGGCGCCGGCGGTAGCCGCCGGCTGGTCGAGGTAGGGAGCGTGCCCGCAGTCGTCGAGCACGAGCTTCTCGACGGGGCACATGAGCTCGTCGAGCGCATCGAGCTGGGCCAGCGTGCCATACGGGTCCTGCCTTCCTTGGATCGCCAAGACCGGGATCCTGAGGTAGTCGAGGTACTCGGTGATGTCCCATGTTCGGAAGGCAGGGTCGAGCCAGACGTCGTTCCAGCCCCAGAAGGCCACGTCGACGTGGTCGTGGTGGCGGGCCAAGCGCTCCCGAAGGTCTCCTTCGACGTAGTCCTGTCGGACCTCGGTCGCCTTCCGGACTAAGACGTCCTCGTTGAAGAAGTGCGGCGCCATGAGGACGAGCCCCCTCACTCGCAGGTCACCGCTTCCCGCTGCGTAGAGGGCTGCTATCGACGCCCCGTCCGAATGGCCGACGAGGATCGCCTTCCGAACGCCTGCGCTGTCGAGCACCCTGCCGACCACCTCCCTGGCCTCGTCCTCCATGAACGTGAGCGGTCTCGGCAGCTCAACAGGATCCGAGCGTCCGTAACCTGCTCTGCTGTAGACCAGGCCACCGAGGCCGGTGTCCGAGGCGAGCCTGTCAGGGAAGTTCTTCCACGTGCTCACGGAGCCGAGCCCGTGGTGCAGGAAGACCAGCGTTGTTGCCTCGTCGGGCCGCGCTCCGAGCCTGCGGGACTCGAGCCGCATATCGCCCACCTCGAGGAACCCGTCGTGGGCGGTCAGGAGGCCTCTTCGATCAGGGACAGCACCCGCCCCGCTCCTAGAGCCTGCGCCAACGCCCTGGCCCTTGCAAGGTGCTGGTGTGCCTCCGCGGTCTTGCCAAGGCGACTCAAGCACCTCCCCGCTCCCACCGACGTGTAGGCCTCGTGAAGGGCGAAGATGCCCCTCCAATCCTCGGCGGAGGCCGCGTACAAGTCTGCGGCCCCCTCGAGATCTCCTCTCGCCTCGGTGAGGATGGCCTTCGACCATGCGATCGCACGGTCGGTCCTCGGTACGACCGGGTCCGTGCTGTCGATGAGCGCTTCCAAACGGTCGGTTTCGCCAAGGCCGGCCAGTGCCTGGGCGACCCAGGGCAGCTCCACCGACCGGAACACGAGATCGGTCTCTGAGGCCTTCTCGAACTCGGTCACGGCTTCGAGGGCCTCTTCGGGCCGTTGCTGCTCCACGTAGATCAGCGACAAGATCGCCGTCGCCGGCAGTAGGACCTGGGAGTCCTGGATCACCCTGGCTCGCTCGAGATACTGCTCGCTCAGGTCAAGGGCTCGCCGAGCGTCTCCTTCGTGGAAGGCGAAGAAGGCCCTCCAGCCCAGAGCGAAGGCGCTGACCTGGCTCTCCTCCGCCTGGTGGGTCGTCCACACGTCGTCGAGCAGCTGGCGGGCCCTGGCCCACGACTCCGTTTGGGTGAGGGCCTCGATGAGAGTGGTGCGCGACCAGGCAGCTGAGCTCTCGAGTCCTCGCTCCTCCGTGAGTGCCACTGCTTCCTCCATGAGCGTCACGGCCTCTTCCGGCCCTTCCAGACCCATGAGGAACGTGGCCAGCATGTTGTAGACCCTGTTGACCCCGACGGTGAAGCCCTCCTCCAGGCCCAGGGCGAGGGCCTCCCTGAGGTCTCGAAGGCCATCCGTGTCGCCGAGTTGAAGACGGCTGCCGCCTCGCGCGCTGAGCGCTCGGACCAGAGCGTCGGTCGTGCCTGACTGTCGGGAAGCCTCCACCGCTTCCTCGGCCAAGGGGAGCGCCTCCTGGGGCTGGCCTCTGATGAACATCTTCGCAGCCGAGCCGGCGAGGATCCTGCTCTGTATCGGTCCCGACTCCAGCCGAGCAGCCAGGTCGAGGAGTTGTCGGGTTATCTCGTCTGAGGCGTCTGCATCGCCGCGGTACCAGACTGCGTTTCCCAGGTCGTAGAGCAGCTCTGCTTGCAGCGTCAGATCCCCAAGAGGGGCAGCCAGGTCTACTGCCTCCCGAATCCTCGCCTCGCCCCCGTCGAGGTCTCCCCGTTCGAATTCGAGACGGCCCAGTCTGCCGAGGGCGGCTACCCGCTCTCGTGGCAGCGGGTCCTCGGCGAGCAATCTTTGGTAGTAGTTCCTCGCTTTGACGGGGTTCAGGTCCTCGACACGCTCGGCAGCCAGGAGGAGGAAGCGCCGGTACTGCGCTGCCAGAGACGGATCGTCAACCCCGAGCACCTTCGCGAGGTCGAATGCCACGGCGTAGTGGTGGACGAGTAGCTCGGAGACGTCGTCGATTCGCTCGCCTCCTGTGGCCTCGATCCACTGTGCCACGGCAACGTGGCTTGCGAGGCGGGCCTCCCGTGGCAGCTGTCCGTAGGAGACGTCCTGGACCAGCCCGTGCCAGAAGGAGTACTCGGCTTGGTCCTTCATGGAGGAGCGGCGAACTGGCCTGACCAGCTCCTTTCGTGTCAGCTTGGAGAGTATTTCGAGCACGGCGGCCGGCTCGCGCTGTGAGACGAAGGCGAGCGCTCCTGCCCAGAAGACCCTTCCAATCACTGAGGCCGCCTGCACGAGGCTCTTCTCGTCTGCAGACAACAGATCGAGTCTGGCCGAGATCAAGGCTTGAATCGTGTCCGGCAGCTCCTGGGGAATGCGGGCGTCGCCTCGATCCTGGAGCATCCGAACGAACTCGGTTGCGTAGAGGGGATTGCCGCCTGACCGTTCGACGAGCGCGCCAATCGAGTCTGGATCGAAGGTGCCAGGGTCGAGGGCAGCGATCAGCTCCTCGGTCTCTTTCGACCCGAGCGGAGACAGGGCGATCGTGGCCGCGTTCCTCTTCCCTCCACCCCAGTGGGGATGCGATGAGAAGAGATCCGGTCTCGTGTTGGCGATGATCAGAAGTGGCGAGTCGACCGCATGCTCGGCGAGGTGGTCGATGAAGTCGAGCAACGCATCGTCTGCCCAATGCAGGTCCTCGAAGACCAGGACCACAGGATGCTCGGCAGCCAGAGCCTCGAAGAAGTGGAGCCAAGCCGAGAACAGCTCGGCTCGTTCGGCCGCTTCAGGCGACTTTCCTCCGACCAGTGGTCCGATGCGAGCCTGCAGCCAGTCACGATCATGAGGGTCCGAAACCAGCTCACCGATGGCGGTCGCGAGCTTCGCCGAGGTATCGACAGGTGACTCTGTGTCCAGGATCCCCGCTTGCGCCTTCACGATCTCACCGAGCGCCCAAAACGTAATGCCCTCGCCGTAGGGGAGGCAGCGACCCTGCCTCCACCAGGTGAGCTCAGACCGGTCATCGACGATGCGTTGGAACTCCGAGATCAGGCGGCTCTTGCCCACCCCCGGCTCGCCGCTGACGGTCACCAACTGGACGGAGGACTCCTCGATGGCACGCTCGAAGGTCGACTCGAGCAGCCGCAGCTCGTGGGACCGGCCGATGAACGGGGTGCCTGCCTCGATCTCCACCCCGACGCCGAACCGGCTGGCGGGCTCGAGGGCCAGCCAGATGAGTATGGGGTCGGCCTTACCCTTGACCTCAACGGGCGGTAGTGACTCGTAGCGGATCGAGGAGATGGTCGCCGAGTGTGTTCGCTCGTCCGTGACCACACCCCCTGGAGGTGCGACCTGCTCGAGGCGTGAGGCGGTGTTCACGACGTCGCCCACGATGCCCTCCTGATCACCGGACAGCCGGACGATTGCCTCCCCGGTCGTGACGGCGATGCGCACTGACAGGGCCAGCTCCGGTCTCTGGATGTTGAGGCGACCGACGGACTCCTGGATCCTGAGCGCGGCCCTCACCGCTCGCTCGGGGTCGTCCTCGTGGGCGGTGGGGGCACCGAACACGGCAAAGACGCCATCACCGATGAGCTTCTCGATCCTGCCACCGAACCGCTCGATGTCATCGCGGACCGCGTCGTGGTAGGCAGCCAGTCTGAGGCTCACGTCCTCGGGATCGGCATGCTCCGACGTAGCGGTGAACCCGACCAGGTCTGCGAAGAGGGCCGAGATGACTTTTCGCTCTGCTTCGCCTCCCGCCGCGGCGGCCGGAGAGGCTGCCGCCCCGCAAGACGGGCAGAACCGAGCCCGGTCGGGGAGCGGCTCGCCGCAGTTCCCGCACCGGCTGCCGAGCTCCGTGCCGCAGGAGGGGCAGAAACGAGCGTCCCTCGTCACAGGAGCGTCACAGGAAGGGCACGCTGCCATCGACCGAGCATTCTACGGACTGCTCAGATGGCGATCAGTGCCACAGCCGTGATCGCAAGTGCCAAGCCTGCCAGCTGCGACCGATAGAGGCGCTCCCTGAAGAAGATCCTGGCGAGACCAACGGTGGCGGCAGGGTAGAGCGAGGTCAGGACGGCCACGACGGCCAGCATCCCGATGTGCGTTGCCGCGATGAACGAGAAGTTGCCGACGATGGAGATGAGGCCCGCGGCCACCACGGCGGGCCATGCGCCCCTGGTGGGGAGCAGGCGTCTACCTGCCACAAGCGCGACCGCGGCCGTCAACAGGCTTCCCATGACCCTGGCGGGAAGCAGGGGCCAGAGCCCTGAGTCCACACCCGTACGGCTGAAGGCGACGTAGCCCAGAGCGAACCCTGCACCTGCCGCCACACCTAAGAGGATGCCTGGCCCGACGGGGCGATCCAGGTGTTCCTCAGGAATCCGCGATACCAGCCCGATGGCGCCTACGCCGAGGACGATCCCCATCCAGTCGCTGCCGGTGGGCCGATCCCCAGCCACGACGCCGACGGCAGTCGCCAATACGGCGGCTGCAACCGCAGATGTGGGGGCGACCACTCCCACCCTGCTCACGGCGAAGCCTCGGTAGAGGGCGATGACACCTAGGCCCGTGCCGACCCCGGCCACGGCTCCCCAGGCCAGGTCTTGTGCTGTCGGCGATCCTGCGAGAGGCGCCAAGACCACCAGAGCAGCCACCCCGACGATCTGCATCCACAGAGCGACGGCCACGACGTGCCCCTTTCGACCTGCCAGCCCGCCGAGGAAGTCCGCGCTCCCGATCAGCCCTGCCGCGGCGAGCGAGAGAAGGACCTCCACGTCAGGGCGTTGGCGAGATCGGCTCGTCCGCCACCCGTAGGCCCTCGGGAGGAGGTACCGGCCGCTCTCGAACTCGATCGATGGCCGCTCCCCCGCGGAAAGCGACGAGCGCTACCACCAGCACTGCCACGCCAGTGGCGACGAGCGTACGTTGCACTCCCCATGCCGTAGCCAGAGCTGGAGCGAGCGCCAGCGGAACCAGCTCGGCGGTGGTGGAGTGAACCTGGACGACTCCGGCGATGCGTCCGATGAGGGGCTCCGGCGAGTTGAGATGGATGAGGGTTCGCACCAGCGGGAACATCAGGCCGATGAGCACGCCCCAGACGATCGCTCCAACGACGACCACCGGGAGCCGGTCGGTTCCCACGTACAGCAGTATCCCAACCGCATTCAAAGCGAAGAACAACACCACCCCTCGGGCCGACTGCAAGCT
>CAZKJJ010000099.1:0-7550 GCA_964553055.1 uncultured Acidimicrobiia bacterium | reverse complement strand
CTGCCGCCCCCCTTGGACCCTCAGGCGTCGGTACGGCTATGAACACCACGTCTGCGCCGTTCACCGCCTCCTGGTTTGAGCCGTGGAAGCTGAGCAAGCCGTTTGCCAGGCCGTCCCTGACCAGACGCTCGAGATCCGGCTCGAAGATCGGGACCGATCCACCTGCCAGCTGCGAGACCCGCTCTTGGTCCGCTTCGCCAACCCTGACCCTGTGTCCGAGGCCTGCCAGACCTGCGGCGGTGACGAGACCGACGTAGCCGGCTCCTATGACGGTGACGTGCACGGAATCTCCCCGATCAGCGGCTGTAACCGTACCGCATTCATCGGAGGCCCCGACTGGGGCATTTAGGCGTTCAGGTCCGCTCCGATGATGACGACGGCGTCGATCCCCCTGGGAATGGATCCGGGGCTCACATGGTCCACGCCGAGCGCCTTGGCGACCCCTTCGACGAGTGAGATCCGGTCTGCCCTCGCCATGACCACCGTGGTGGTGAAGTCGAAGCTGTCTGCATCTCCGATGTCGACGACGTCGAATCCCTGCGCTCTGAGGGTGTCGGCCCACTGGGCAGCAGCGCCGCTGGCGCCGTTGCCGTTGAGGACTTGCAGCTTGAGCGGTCCCTCGGAGGCGGCGATCAGCGAGGCGCCCGTCCTGAAGGCGCTCAATACCGTGTCGGCGTCTGGCTCGAGGGGGACCTGGTAGGAGCGGCCACCGCTCGACACGCCTTTGGTGGGAAGGGTGACCGCTTCCACATGTGAGCTGTCGAGGCCCTTCAACGCCCAGGCCAGATCGATCATCCTGTTGTCCGTCAGGGCGGCATCGATCGTGAGGTGCTGACCGATGACCTCGATGAGGTTCCCTGCCTCGAGCAGTGTCGACGGTCGCTTCAGCTCGGAGATGATGGCGAAGACGAGCTGCTGCTGACGCCTGGTCCTTCCGATGTCGCCTCCGTCGATCGACTCCCAGGAACCATCTCGGTACTCCTGGTACTGACGCGACCTCGCGTAGGCGAGGGCCTCCGGCCCGTCGAGCATCGTCGTGCCTGCGTTGACTCGCAGACCCGACTTGTGATCACGAGCCGCATAGGGGAAGTCGATGTGGACCCCGCCTACCTCGTCGACGATCGCTGCGAACCCCGCGAAGTCGACTTCGGCGTAGTGGTGGATCGAGACGCCGAGCGCGTCCTTGATCGTCCTGACGATCAGCGGGGCGCCTCCGAACGTGTAGGCGGCGTTGACACGGTTGGTGCCGTGGCCTTGGATCTCGACGCGGAGGTCGCGTGGGATGCTGAGCAGCTGAACACGGCCCTCTTCTGGCAGCACGTGAGCCAGCATGATCACGTCGGCTCTGTGGCCCGCGAAGTTGCCGAACGCGCCCTCGAGGTCATCTGGCAGGTTGGCCCGGGAGTCGCTCCCGATGAGAAGGAACGTGACCGGCCTGTTGTCACCTGTAGTGAGGTCCAGCTCTCCCACGACGTCCGCGTCTCGGGGCAGCGCCTCCAGTTTGACCGACAGGTCACGGAGCCCGAGCCAGACGAGGAGCGCGATGAGGTTGAAGGCGATGAGGGCGCCGACCACGGCGCGCCGCTTCCAACGTGGGCGCGGTTCTGAGGGGAGCTCGGTCTCAGGAGGGGGCGTCAATGCGACACGAGATTACCGGTGCGGCCGGGAAATGCGGCGGTTCAGGCGGCCCGGTCGGCGGGAGGCAGCACGGCACCGAGCAGCTGGGAGGCACGGACGAGGGCGTCGTAGGCCGCCCCTGGGTGGTAGCTGTCTGCGTCAGGGTCGAGGAAGTCGCCTGCGACCCCCTCGTACAGGATCCAACGTCCCTGTGAGACCGTCGCCTGCGCCTCGTCGACCTCCTCGGGTGTGACTCGAGGGTCGTCAGCCGCGTAGAGGCCGAGGACCGGAACCTCGATCTTGGCCAGCAGCTCCCTCACGTTGAACTCCCTCCCGTCGTCTCCTCGCAGCGAAGCCTCGTTGACGACCACCACCCCCACATCAGCGATCTCGATCGAGGCGATCAGGGCCACCCTGCCACCTTCGCCGAGTCCCCAGAGACCCACTCTGCCCGGCGCCACCGACTCCTCGCTGAGCGCGAAGCCCGTGGCGTCCCGCACAGCAGCCAGCATTGCCTTGTCCGAAGCGGCCTGGTAGTCGCCCCCTGAAGGGTCGATGACCACGACCGAGAACCCACGCCTGGCGAGCTGCCAGGCGATGCTCTTCGGCTGAGACGTGACCCCTTCAGCAGAAGCGAGCACCACCACGGCGGGGAACCGCCCCGCCGCGTCCGGTCTGGCGACGAAGCCCCTCCGGTAACCGCTTCCCGTCGGGACATTGAATGTGCGGTAGAGGACCGGGTAATCCCCCCCTTCATGAGAGAGAACGCTCACAGCGGCAGCCTACCGGTGAGTCGACCTCCATCGAGGCTCACTCGCAAGGCGCCCCAACCGGCTCGCGAGCGGTCACTCCGAGCTTCTGAGCTCCCAGACTTCGCCTGCCCTGAGCTGCTCGACACCGGTCTCGGTCCGCACCACCAGCGAGCCGTCTTCTGCGACGGCGACGGCCCGGCCCTCGCCGTGCGGCCTCCAGCGGACGTCATGGCCAAGCGTGAGGCAATGTCGCTCGTACTCCTCTCTCCCCCAGTCGTCTGAGAGCCTGCCGGCGCGATCGAGGAGCTGCTCTGCCCACCGCGCCGCCACGGCATGCGGGGCTTCGAGCCCGGGGTCGGTCTCCAGCAGGCCTGCGTAGCCCTCGGGAGGATGCTCCCACCAGACGTTGAGGCCCAGGCCGGCGACAGGCAGCCCTCCTGCCACCTCGACCAGGATCCCAGCCACCTTCCCTGACGCCGTCACGAGGTCGTTCGGCCACTTGATCCCCACCTCGACGCTCCACGTGGAGGCGATCGCCTCCCTCGCGGCCAGCCCCGCCGCTAGCGGCAGCGGGCCCCAGGCAGAAGGCGGGACGGAAGGCAGGAAGGCAAGCGAGGCGGCCAAAGCCCTCGGGGCGGTCACCCAGCTGCGGCCGTGCCGCCCCCTGCCTGCTGTCTGAGCGTCCGCCACCACGAGGACCGCGGAGCCTTCGAACAGCGATCTCGCCTCGTCCTGCGTGGACTCGGTGACCGAGAGGTGATGCAGAGCGTACGGTGTAGCCATTCCGGACAGTAGGAAGTCAAACCAGCAGCCACGGACGAATCTATCGTCTCCGGGAAGCGGGCGGAGCGCGCCGAGATGAGCACCGAAGACCGTATCGAAGAATTCCGTCGAAGACGCGAGGAGGCCCTCCACGCGGGCAGCCAGCGCGCGGTGGACAGGCAGCACGACCAGGGGAAGTTCACGGCGCGTGAGCGGCTGGAGCAGCTCCTGGACAAGGGCTCGTTCCAGGAGATCGACATGCTCGTCCGTCACCAGGCTGCCGGCTTCGGGATCGAGGACAACAGGCCTCCAGGCGATGCCGTCATCACAGGCTTCGGCACCATCGACGGGAGGACCGTCTACGTCTTCGCGGAGGACTTCACGGTCTTCGGAGGGAGCCTGTCGAGCGTCGTGGCAGACAAGATCTGCAAGATCATGGACACGGCCATGCAGGTGGGGGCCCCTGTCATCGGCCTCAAGGACTCGGGAGGGGCGCGTATCCAGGAAGGTGTTGCCAGCCTGCACGGCTACGGGCGCATCTTCGAGCGCAACGTGAGAGCCTCAGGCGTCATCCCTCAGATCTCGATGATCATGGGGCCGTGCGCAGGTGGCGCCGTCTACTCGCCTGCCATGACCGACTTCGTCTACCAGGTCGAAGGCACCTCCCACCTCTTCATCACGGGCCCTGACGTCATCAGGGCGGTGACAGGAGAGGAGGTCACGCCCGAGGCGCTCGGCGGGGCCGCTGCCCACGCTCGCGTCTCCGGGGTCACCCACTTCGTGGCAGCCACCGAGGCCGAAGGGCTCGAGGAGCTCCGATTCCTCCTCTCGTTCATGCCGCAGAACAACATGGAGGCGCCTCCCCACTTCACGCCGATGGACCATCCGGACCGGATGAACGAGGCCCTGACCGAGATCATCCCTGACTCGGCCAACCAGCCGTACGACATGGTGAAGCTCATCGAGCACGTCGTCGACGACGGACAGTTCTATCAAGTCCACGAGCACTTCGCAGCCAACATCGTCGTGGGGTTCGCCAGGCTCGACGGCTACTCCGTGGGGATCGTCGCCAACCAGCCTGCCGTCTTGGCGGGCGTCTTGGACATCGACGCATCCGTCAAGGCTGCCCGCTTCGTGAGATTCTGTGACGCTTTCAACATCCCTCTCGTGACGTTCGTGGACGTGCCCGGCTTCCTACCAGGCGTCGACCAGGAGCACGGGGGCATCATCAGGCACGGGGCCAAGCTCCTCTACGCCTTCTGCGAGGCGACGGTGCCTCGGATCACCGTGATCACGAGAAAGGCGTACGGAGGCGCCTACCTGGTGATGAACGCCAGGGGGCTGCGGGCAGACCTCGTCTACGCATGGCCGACCGCCGAGATCGCGGTGATGGGCGCTCAGGGAGCAGTCAACGTGATCTTCCGCAGGGACATCGCAGACGCAGACGACCCCGACACGAAGCGGGAGGGCCTCATGGCCGAGTACGAGCGGAGATTCAACAACCCGTACGTGGCGGCGGAGCTCGGCCTCGTCGACGACGTCATCGAGCCCCGGCAGACCAGACCCAAGCTGATCAGGGCCCTGGAGGCGCTTCGGAACAAACGGGAGACCCTGCCGCCGAAGAAACACGGGAACATCCCTCTTTGAGCCCCCTCCACCAGGCGGTCGGTGGTCAGCCGCTGAGCCGGGCCATCGGCCCGTCGGTGTCCGGCATCCTGAACAGACGGTCTGATTGGCCTTCTCGGCCTCCCTCGGAGCCTCGTCGGTTGGTGCAGGTCCTCGGCTGTCCGGCCGGCAGCCGGGTGCGGGCCCGTCCCTAGCATGACCGTGATGAGGTCCCTCCTGGTGGCGAATCGGGGCGAGATCGCCATTCGCATCATCAGGACCGCGCGCAAGATGGGCCTCAGAACGGTCGCCGTCTACTCGGAGATCGACCGAAACGCCCTTCACGTCCAGTTGGCACACGAGGCGTGGAACGTTGGCACGGCGGCCGCCTCCGATTCCTACCTGCGGATCGACAGGATCCTCGACGTCGCCAAGGAGGCTGACGCGGATGCCATCCATCCCGGATACGGGTTCCTCGCCGAGAACCCGTCTTTTGCCAGGGCGGTGATCGACGCAGGTCTGACATGGGTCGGCCCTCCCCCTGAGGCGATCGCCACGATGGGCGACAAGATCGCCTCCCGCAAGGCGGCTCAAGAGGCAGGGGTGGCCCCCGTTCCAGGGACGCTCGAGCCGCTCGACTCTCTGAGAGACGTCGAGGACGCCGCTGCCGAGTTCGGGTTCCCTGTCGCCATCAAGGCTGCCCACGGCGGAGGCGGCAAGGGGCTGCGGGTGGTCTCCGATGCGGAGGCGCTCAACGAGGCTCTCGAGGGTGCGAGGAGGGAGGCAGACGCCTACTTCGGGAGCTCCGAGGTCTACGTCGAGCGATACATCGCCAGGCCTCGGCACGTCGAGGCGCAGATCATCCTCGACACGCACGGCACGGGCGTGTTCATGGGAGAACGCGATTGCTCGGTTCAGCGCAGACACCAGAAGCTGATCGAGGAGACGCCCTCGCCAGGGATGACAGACAGGCAGAGGCGCCAGTTGGGCAAGTCTGCCCTGGCCGTGGCCGAGGCCTGTGGGTACACGAACGCGGGCACCGTCGAGTTCCTGATGGACCCCGAAGGCCACTTCTACTTCCTGGAGATGAACACACGGCTGCAGGTGGAGCACACGGTGACGGAGATGGTCACGGGCATCGACATCGTGCAGGAGCAGCTCCAGATCGCAGAAGGGGAGCCGCTGTCGTTCAGGACCGTCGAGCCGAGGGGCCATGCGATGGAGTTCCGCATCAACGCTGAGGACCCTGGGAGGGACTTCATGCCTTCACCTGGGCAGGTGGTCGAGTACAGGGAGCCGGCAGGGCAGTTCGTGCGGGTCGACAGCTGGGTGACGCCTGGCACGTCCGTGAGTCAGTACTACGACAACCTGCTCGCCAAGCTGGTGGTGTGGGGAAGGGACCGGCAGGAGGCCATCGCCAGAGGGCGCAGGGCGCTCGAGGAGTTCCACATCACAGGGGTTGCGACCACGATCCCAGCGCACCTGGCGGTCATCGCCCGAGACGAGTTCGTAGAGGCCACGCATCACACTCGGTTCGTCGACGAGATCGACCTCTCAGGCGTCGCTCACCCCCAGGCGGCTGCGCTACCCGAGGACGAGTCGCTCGAGGAGCGCCAGATGACGGTCGAGGTGGGGGGCAAGAGGTTCGTGGTCAAGTTCTGGATACCAGAAGCTCCAGCGCCGGCCGTAGGGGCCGGCAGGCCTGCACCCAGGAGGAGGGCGCCGAAGCTCACCCACGCACCTGCCAGGGGAGGCACAGAGGCGGGTGTGGTCACCGCTCCGATGCAGGGGACGATCGTCAAGGTCCACGTCGAGGCGGGGCAGGCTGTGAACGCAGGTGAGCCCATCTGCGTGCTGGAGGCGATGAAGATGGAGAACGAGGTGCAGAGCCCGGTCTCAGGGGAGGTCGTCGACCTCCGAGTTGCCGCAGGCGATACCGTGTCACCCGGGAGCGTCATCGCCATCGTCCGCTGACCCTCTTCGCGTTCGTGTCAATCTCAGGCCCCCCTGTGAGGTCCCAGATTGACAGGAAACCTTCAGCTCGGCCGATAGCGCCCGAACACCGTCGCCAGCGCCTCGGACACCTCACCCACCGTGGCGCCCGCCAGCAGCGCCTGCTTCATCGGGTAGAGCAGGTTGTCGCGGCCAGAGGCAGCAGCCGTGACGGCGTCGAGCGCCTTGCGTAACGGCCCCGGATCCCGCCCTTCCTTGGCGCGTTGGACGCGCTCCTTCTGTTGCCGCTCGAGGGCGGGGTCGACCGAGAGCACAGGCACGGGCACGGCCGTCCCCTCCTCGTGGACGTTGACCCCCACCACATGGGCTTCCTCCTGATCGAGCAGGCGGGCGTACCGGTAGGCGGCGTCCTCGATCTGTGACTGCTGAAAGCCCGCCTCGATAGCCGCCACCGCTCCTCCCTGAGCATCCACCTCCGAGATCAGTGCCGAGGCGGCCTCCTCCAGCCGGTCGGTCAGGCCTTCGATGAAGTAGGCACCTCCGAGCGGGTCGGCCGTCAGTGTCACGCCCGTCTCGTCGGCCAGGATCTGCTGGGTTCTGAGCGCGAGCCGGGCCGAGGCGTCGGTCGGCAGCCCGAGGGCCTCGTCGAAGGCGTTGGTGTGGAGCGACTGCGTCCCTCCGAGGACGGCGGAGAGGGCCTGGAGGGCCGTCCTCACGATGTTGTTCTCCGGCTGCTGGGCGGTCAGCGTGCTGCCCGCCGTCTGCGTGTGAAACCGCATGCGCCAGGAGTCCTCGCTGCGCGCCCCGAACCGGTCCCTCATGAGCCTTGCCCAGAGACGGCGGGCCGCCCGGAACTTGGCG
>CAZKJJ010000098.1:0-7716 GCA_964553055.1 uncultured Acidimicrobiia bacterium | reverse complement strand
GCTGGCGACGATGTGGGGCGGGAGGATTCAGTTCAAGACACCCATGCTGTTCGCGATCGGCTTCGTTGCCATGTTCGTGATCGGCGGGCTGTCCGGCGTCACCCACGCGATCGTTCCCGCTGACTGGCAGCAAACCGACACGTACTACATCGTCGCCCACTTCCACTACGTCCTCTTCGGCGGAGCGATGTTCGGACTCTTCGCAGGGATCTACTACTGGTTCCCGAAGCTGTGGGGACGCATGTACAACGAGCGGCTGGGCAAGGTGCACTTCTGGCTCATGCTGATCGGGTTCAACGCCACGTTCGCCCCCATGCACTGGCTCGGCCTCCAAGGCATGGTCAGGAGGACCTGGACCTACGACGCGGATCTTGGCATGGGGTTCTGGAACGGGGTGGCGACCGTTGGCGCCTTTCTCATCGCCTTCTCGCTGCTGTTCTTCATGTACAACTGGTGGACCTCGAAACGCCGAGGTGTGGAGGCACCTGCCGACCCGTGGGATGCCCGCACGCTCGAGTGGTCCATTCCCTCGCCTCCTCCCGCCTTCAACTTCGCGCGGGTCCCCGTCGTACACTCCCTCGACGACTTCTGGCATCAGAAGTACGACGAGGACGACGAGGGCAGGCCGGAGCGCAGGCCAGACGCCGACGCCCTGGTGGCTCGCCTCGAGGACGAGGGAAGGAACCCCCCTGAGCCCGTGCATCTTCCGGCACCCTCCTACTTCCCCATACTGACGGCGGCCGGCATCCCGATGGTCTTCTACGGGATCATCTACCACGCCCAGGCCTGGGGCAAGGCGCTGATCGTCCTGGGGGCGCTGTGGACGCTTGGCTCCCTGCTGGCCTGGTCGCTCGAGCCCCTCGAAGAGCACGAGGGCGACCACGAGGAGGACGAGGGTGGCCTCGAAGAGCACGAGGGTGGCAACGAGGAGGACGTACAGGTGACAGTGAGCGAGCAGGAGGCGCAGGAGGGCGAGGAGATCCCGTGACTGAGCTCGCAGGCCATCTCGAAGAACACGAGAGCACGGGGGTCGACAACCGGAAGCTCGCCATGTGGGCGTTCCTCTCGTCAGAGTTCCTCCTCTTCGGCGCCCTGATCACGAACTACCTCCTCTACAAGGGTGGCGACTTCCAGCCCCCGTTGCCCCACGAGCTCTACGACATCCCCTTCACCTCCGTCAGCACGTTCGTGCTGCTGATGAGCTCCCTGTCGATGGTGCTCGCCCACGACTCGCTGGAGCGGGACGACCAGGCGGGGGCGCGGACCTGGCTCTTGGCCACGGCAGGCCTCGGGATGGTCTTCATAGCCGGCCAGGTCTTCGAGTTCACCGAGTTCGTCTCGGAGGGGATGAAGATGACCACCAACCCTGCGGCGTCCAGCTTCTTCCTGCTGACGGGCTTCCACGGAACCCACGTCGTGATCGGGATCATCATGCTGCTCTCCCTGTTCTTCATCTCGAGGAGACTCGGCGGCCTTTCCTTGTCCAGGGGGTTGAACCTCGAGCTGGTGGGGCTCTACTGGCACTTCGTCGACATCATCTGGATCGCGATCTTCACGATCGTCTACCTGATCCCCTAGGACGAGCCTGTGGAGACCCAGACACGCCGCACCCCACCTTCCCCGGGCCTCTACGTGAGGGTCTTCGCCGTGCTCCTGGTGATCACGGGCACCGAGGTAGCCCTCTCGTACTCGTTCGGCCTGTTCGCGGAGTTCACGATCGCCATGTTGGTCATCGCCTCTGCGATGAAGTTCGCGCTCGTGGTCGCCTTCTACATGCACCTCCGGTACGAGCCGCAGATGCTGTCACGGTTCTTCGCGGGCGGGTTTGCGCTGGCAGCGGTCCTCTATGCGGTCGTCCTGGCGTCGCTGGGTGCCGCCATCTTCCTGCTCACCTAGCGATGCCCCCCCAGATACCGCCCGTGGAGCTCGGATGGCATCCGCATCTCGACGTGTGGTTGGTCGTGGTGGCTCTGGTCTGCGGCTACTGGTACGCCATACGACGTCTCGGGCCCCTCCTCGCCGGGGCAGGTGAGCCTGTGGCGACCAGATCCCAGATCGTCTCGTGGCACGCCGGTGTCGCGTGTCTGGCGATCGCCTCCGACTGGCCTGTGCACGACATTGCAGAGCGAGCCCTCTTCTCGTTTCACATGCTCGAGCATCTGGTCATCGCGCTCGTGGTTCCGCCGCTCCTGCTCCTGGGCACCCCGCGGTGGCTGGCCAGGCTCATACTCGGGAGCGGGAAGAGGCTTCGATTCGTCAGGGCCCTGTCGAGGCCCTTGTTCGCCTTCCTGCTGTTTCAGGCGGTCTTGGTGGCCGTGCACGTTCCCTCGGTGGTCCAGGCGATGGTGACGTCCGAGCTCTGGCACCTCACGACTCATACCCTGCTGTTCGGAGCAGCCTTGATCACATGGATGCCCGTCTTCAGCCCTCTCCCCGAGGTGCCCCGGCTGCGCCCCTTCGTGGCGATGGCCTACATCTTCGCGCATTCGTTGGTTCCCACCGTTCCCGCTTCGTTCCTCACGTTCACGAGGCGTCCGCTCTACGAGGCGTACGCGTCCGGCGGGCTGTGGGGCATCGACCCGGTCACGGACCAGGCCGTCGCAGGGCTGACGATGAAGCTCGGGGGCGGCCTGGTGCTGTGGACCGTCATCGCGATTCTCTGGTTTCGGTGGTACCGACAGGAACAAGAGTGGGAAAGCCTCGAGCGCAGGCTCCGCGCCTCCTGAGATACCTGACTGCGTTGGCTCTGGTCTGCGCGTGCGGGCAGGGTCCCGAGGCCGTGGTGGGCAGGGTCGTGGCCGTGGAGGGAGGCTTGGATTCGATTGCCGGATTCACGCTGGTCACGGAAGAGGGCAGGACGTTCGATTTCTCAGTGGCTCCTGAGGCGGACCGCGCGGAGTTCCCTCTGGTTCACCTTCGCTCACACCTGCTTTCGGGAGAGGCGGTGACGGTCACGTTCGTGCTGAACGGAGACGAGCGCACGGCGATCATCATCGAAGACGCCTAGCCAGTGGTGAGCATCGACACCGACCAGCGAAGGGCTCGCCTTGGCAGAAGGCATCATCTCGCGCAGCCATCACCCGATCTCGATGCGGCCATTTCGGACCTGATCGGCCTGCATGCGAGTGATCCTGCCACGGTGTACCTGTCGAGCTGGGCGAGGTGCAGACCCTTCGCACGCGCCGCCCTCGAAGAAGCGCTGTACGAGCGGCGCTCGCTCGTGAGGATGCTCGGCATGCGGCGCACGATGTTCGTGGTTCGCGCCGAGCTCTGGCCTGTCATCGACGCCGCCTGCACGCGCGCCTTTCGCCAGGGTGAAAGGAGGCGGCTGGTGTCGTGGCTCGAGGAGCAAGGGGTGACCCGAGACGGCGCGACGTGGCTCGAGCGCGTCGAGCGAGACACACTCGAAGCATTGGAGCACAGGGGTGAGGCCACAGCGGCTGAGCTCTCAGGAGATGTCCCCGAGCTGACGGTCAAGCTCACGTTCGGTCACGGCAAGACGTGGGCTGGAGCAGTCGGTGTCTCCACCAGGGTCCTGTTTCTCATGGCGACGGAGGGTCGCATCGTCCGAGGCCGCCCGCGTGGCACCTGGGTCTCCAGCCAGTACCGGTGGGTGCCCGCCCGAGCCTGGCTCGGCCACGAGCCAGTCGAGGTCGAAGAGCGGGTGGCGAGAGAGGAGCTACTTCGCAGGTGGCTGCTGGCCTTCGGCCCGGGAACGGAGACCGACCTGCGATGGTGGACGGGCTGGAAGGCCGCGGACACGAGGCTTGCGCTCGATGCGGTCGGAGCGATCGAGGTGTCCCTCGAGGGCGGTAGGGGCTTCGTGCTCGAGGAAGACGCCGAGACGGAGGACGACCCCCGCCCTTGGGTGGCCCTGCTCCCTGCGCTCGACAGCAGCGCCATGGGCTGGAAGGAGCGAGAGTGGTTTCTGGGCGGCCATGGCCCGGCGCTCTTCGACCGAAACGGGAACGTGGGACCCACGGTCTGGGCGGACGGCGCTGTCGTCGGAGGCTGGGCCCAGAGGCCGGATGGTGGCGTCGTTGTCGAGCTGCTGGATCGGGTCGACTCCGAGAAGGAAGGCAGAGTCACCGCTCGGGCCACAGAGCTTCAGGAGTGGCTGGGTGAGGCCAGGTTCAAGCCGCGCTTCAGGACACCGCTCGAGAAGGAGCTTGCGGCCACGTGAACGTCTTCGTTCTCAGCAGCAGTCGTGTTCGCTGCCGAGAGGAAAGATGGACTCGCAGAAACGGCACCGGGACCAATCCCGCGGATAGGCGGCCTTGGTCGGCGCGTTCTCCGGCTCGTCCGGATCGACGCGCTCGTCGGGATCGAGATCCCTTCCCTCGCCTTTGTTCGTGCCCATGTCGCGTTCGTAGACTTCCCTGGCTATGTGACCGACGCCTGCGCTCGAATGGGTACTACTCAGGTCACAGACACCACGAGCGCGGACTCGGTCGAGCCGTCTTCCGGCTCGGGTTCCCCACCACCCCCTGCGAAGGTCGTCAACAGGGCAACGATGACGATGAGGATCACCGCGACGCCACTCACCGCGGCATAGACGTCACCACGTCTGAGCCGCGTGCCAGGCCGTAGCCTCAGGAGGGCTGCGAAGCCCAGGACGGCGAACGCCACGATCGCGGCGGCGGCAGGAGCGTATTCGGGCCACCGGAGCAGCACTCTGGAGAACGAGTAGATGAGCACGAGCACGGACGAGATGATGAGCACCGGGCCGCTGTAGGCAAGCGCGAGCCTCCTCCGGATGAGGGCAGGCTCCTCTGCGGCTTCGCCTCTCAGAGCTGCAGGCATGCCAATGAGGTGCGGCGCCATCGCCGCGACGAGGCCAAGCAGCGCTCCGCCTGCGAGGACAACACCGAGCGTCGGAAGCAGGGGAAGCAGTGCCCTCGTCTCCACCGTCTCGCCAGACGTGACGTCCATCGTCTCGCCCAACGCCAGGAGGGCCCCCGCCGTGACAGCCCCTGCCAGGAGGCCTGCCACGCATCCGGTCACGAAGGCGCCAAGCGACCCGATGGAGAGCCGAGCCCCTGGGTGGGCATAGGTGGGCAGCGACCTGCACAGCACTGCCGTGAGACCTCCGAAGATGACGGAGATCGCAGCCGCCGCGGCGACCACAGCCACCGGATCGACCACCAGCGCAGGGGAAGCATCCTGGCCCGTCGAAGCGGACGCCGCCCCGATCAGCCAGGGCGAGGCGAGCAGGAGACCGAAGAAGGCCAGTACGAGGCCCGAAACGGCCCCGAGGGCAGCAGGCGGCCGCACTCGGCTGCCGAGCGGAGGAATCTCCACCGGCTCTTCTGGCTCCTCGATCACCTCGACGATGATGGGAGGGGGCGCAACGACCGCGGCCGGCTGAGCCGGAGCGGGAGCGGCCGCCGCAGGCGCGGCAACGGGTGGAGGCGCCTCGCCTTCTGCCGCCACGGCCGGACCCCCAGCCGTCGCGGGCTCGATGGCAGGAGACTCGGGGATGGGCGCGGCGACCGCGGCGTCGGCAGGTGCAGCGGCAGCGCCGCCAGACCAGGCCGAGAGCACGTCTTCGACGGTCATGCCTTCGGCGGCTGCCCGAGCCTGGGCCGATCGCATGACAAGATCCTCCGGCGCACCGAGACGCTCAGCAGCGGCCGTCAGGAGCTCGCTCATCCGGCCGCAATCCTAGAGTGGACCCTCGTCGCTTCGAAGCCCGAGCTCTTCCTCCTGCTCTCGTCTCGAGCGTGCCCGGCGCTCCACCCACCGAAGCCCCAGGACCGCCAGGACAGCAGGCACAGCGAAGATCAGGAGCTCGTCCCAGCCGCCCTGATGAGCCAACAACGTCATCCCGCCGCCAGTATGCCGAGGCCGACTGCGGTGAGCAGCACCATGAGACCCAGCATGGCATATTGGGTCCTGACGGCGGTCTCGGGAGGAAAGTCCGCCAACGCACGATCGTGTGCCAGAACCACGCCCGCCACATGGCCGCCCACGATCGTGGTGACCTGGATCAGCCAGACGGCAGTGGGGCTGATGAAGCCAAACTGGATTCGGTAGTCGGCAGTGCCGAACAGGTCCCAGCCCTGCCCGAACGGGTCGCTCGCAGCCGCCACCAGGATCTGGCCCTCGAAGAGGACCAGCGTGAAGTAGTGCGCAAAGGCGTATGCGAACCCGATGGGAACGAGCGTGTGCGCAAACCGCCTGGCAACAGTGTTGGCGTCGAGGGAGCGGTCCCCGGACAGTGAAGCTGCGATCGCTGATGCCGCCCAGTAGGCGGCACCCACGGTTGCCACGACCCCCAGCAGGGCAAGTGTTCCAAACCAGACAGTGGACGCCTGCGCTCCGAACGTCTCCCTCCACCAGGGAGTGGCCGACAGTCCGTCGTACGTGACCGTCCCGATCATCGCCACCACGAACAAGGTCATTCCGTTCCAGAGAGGCAGGACGGGCAGCGCCCTGAGCCATCCCCGCCAAACGGCCGAGCCGTCTGGAAGCCTCCCGAGGGGTGCTATCGAGCTCAGTAGCCGGTTGTAGGACGTGAATGCGTCTACGGCCTGGAGTCCTCTGTCAACGCCTGCCGAGGCCATCGCCACGCTCAGGTAGGCGGTGTAGGCGAGGGCTGCGATAGCCAGCGCCTTCGGCGAACTGGACTCCGGATACACCAGCTCGAGCCACGTGAAGGCCAAGAACGCGGCTACGGCAGGGTAGATGCCGATCGCAGGAGGAGAGGTGGTGCCTCCTGCGAGCCTGCCGAGGGTCCTCCACGGATTCATCGGCGTCCACAGATTGCCGACCGCCACGCCGAGAAACGGGACCACCAGCCAGACATAGACCCAGACGAGGACAGGAGCGATGTTCCTGGATCCGGCGGGTGCGCCAACCAGCCCTGCCGCGATGACCAGCCCCAGGCCCAAGAGGCCGATGGCTTGCACGGCCCCATACAGCGACCTGACCCACCTGCCCCCCAAGGGCCGTTCCTGCGGACCGCCCTGCAGACGAGGCTCTACCCAGAGGAGGGCCAGCAGCACGAAGGAGATGACCAGAACGAGTGCGGCTCCAGCGACGAAGTAGCTCAGTGGGACGGGCAGGTCCGCTCGCCCCCCGATCCCGTGGGCGAGCGCAGGCTGCGAGAGGCCGACCGTGGCCGCACCAGACATGATCATCACGGCGATCACGCGGGCCTGCACTCTGGGACGGAGAGGGCGACGCACGAGCCGGGCATTCTACGGGGATGTTCTACTCAGGCTGGCCGCTCGCCCAGGCTGAAGCTCAGACCTCGGCCCTGCTCACATCTCAGCCCTGCTCAGATCTCAGCGCCGCGAAGTCGAGGAACTGCGTCGGTCCGATGTTGAGCGCTTCCGGGAAGGCGCCTGCGGGGTCCGCTGCGAGCCCTCTCCTGTAGTGCACCCACGTCGGCTCCCACCACAGCGGAATCGTGATCACGCTCTCCTTCCATTTCTCTTGGAGCTCTCGGTACGCGGCCTCCCTCGCCACGGGATCGAGCTCGGAGGCGGCCGCTGTCACGAGCTCCACCAGCGGCGCGCTCCCCTCGAGCGCCTCTCCCGTCTCGAGGTCGGTGATACCCGTGCCCAGGCCCCCGAACACGACGAACGGCTCCACGAACGCGTGAGGATCGAAGTAGTCGACCTCCCAACCGAGCAGCGCCACTTGGTAGGTGGCGCCTCCCAGCAGCTGCGGCACGAACGTCTCCCATTCGTCTGCGGTGACCTCGACGTC
>CAZKJJ010000097.1:0-7742 GCA_964553055.1 uncultured Acidimicrobiia bacterium | reverse complement strand
TACAACGACCACGCGAATGCGTTCTCCGTCAAGCTGATCCCAACCTTCGCGATAGGCGTAGCAGAGTGGTTCCCCATCGCAGACGAAGGGTACGGTCCCAGGCCGGTGCCGCCGGTGAAGGGCCATCCTGATCTGGCGTGGCACCTGGCAGAGTCTCTCATCCTGGACGAGTTCGACATGACCATCTGTAACGAGATGCCTGTCGACCACGGCCTGACGGTTCCGCTGTCGATCCTCTATGGAAAGCCGGAGGCGTGGCCCGCCAGGGTGATCCCACTGGCCGTGAACGTCGTCCAGTACCCGCCGCCCACGGCCCGCAGGTGCTACGCCCTGGGTCAGGCGATCAGAAGGGCCGTTGAGTCCTACCCAGACGACGAGGATCTGAAGGTCGCCGTCTTGGGTACAGGCGGCATGTCGCACCAGCTCCAGGGGCAGCGAGCCGGGTTCATCAACACGCCTTGGGACACGGCGTTCCTCGACCAGCTCGGTCCCGACCCGTTGGCGCTGACGCGGATCAGACACACCGAGTACCTTCGAGACGCCGGGTCGGAGGGCATCGAGCTGGTGATGTGGCTGATCATGCGGGGAGCCTTGAACAAGAACGTGGCGGAGGTGCATCGCCACTACCACGTGCCGGCATCGAACACCGCGGCTGGGCTCATTATCTTCGAGAACGTCTGAAGCCCAGTCGACGACTGATGATCATCGACTGTCACGGCCACTACACGACCTACCCGGCACAGCACCAGGCGTTCAGGGACGCCCAGCTCGCCAGGCTCGAGGATCCGAGCCTTCCCGAGCCTTCCCCTGCCAGCTTCACAGACGATGAGATACGCGACAGCATCGTGGGAAACCAGCTCCGTCTCATGGGCGAGAGGGGAGGGGACCTGACCATCTTCTCCCCGAGGGCATCGGGGATGGCCCATCACGTCAGAGACGAGAGCACTGCCCTGGCCTGGGCGAACGCCTGCAATGACCTCATCCACAGGGTGGTCACCTTGTATCCCGACCGCTTCGTCGGTGTGTGCCAGCTCCCCCAAACGCCTGGAGGCCCCATCGAGCACTCGATCGAGGAGCTGGAGCGGTGCGTCACCGAGCTTGGGTTCGTCGGGTGCAACCTCAATCCTGACCCGTCAGGGGGCCACTGGACTTCGATGCCGTTGACAGACGAGTCTTGGTTTCCTCTCTACCGGAAGATGGTCGAGCTCGAGGTTCCTGCGATGATCCATGTGTCTGCATCGGACAATCGGAGCTTCCACGCCACGGGTGCGCACTACATCAACGCAGATACCACGGCGTTCATGCAGCTCATTCAGGGTGACCTTTTCGGCCGGTTCCCCGACCTACGCTTCGTGATCCCCCACGGCGGTGGGGCCGTCCCCTACCACTGGGGAAGGTACCGGGGTCTGGCCTCGGGGCTCGGGAAGCCCGCCCTCTCGCAGCACTTGATGGACAACGTGTTCTTCGACACGTGCGTGTACCACCAGGCAGGCATCGACCTGCTCTTCGAGGTGGTCGACGTCGACAACATCCTCTTCGGTTCGGAGATGCTGGGGGCAGTGCCGACCATCGACCCTGAGACGGGGTTCCACTTCGACGACACGAAGCGGTACGTGGACAGCCTGGGCTTGTCCGATGGCGACCGGGAGAAGGTGTTCGAGCTCAACGCCAGGCGGGTGTACCCCAGGCTCGACGGTGCTCTACGAGCGCGCGTCGGGTCCTCGACCTAGTCGCCCCACTGACAGGGGTGGGCTCAGGCAAACGGCCTCGTGCGTGGCTGGGAAACTGGCCAAACGTCAAGTAACGTGGCCCCGTGCCCAGGGTGAGCCGCCGACCTGAGATCCTGGATGCGGCCAGGCGAGCGTTTGCGGCGAGGGGTTACGAGGGCACCAGCATCAGCGAGCTCGCGCAGGAGCTCGGGGTTTCGAAGGCAGCGATCAGCTACCACTTCAGTGCCAAGGAGAGCCTGCTGCACGAAGTGGCCGATCCCTTTCTCGAGCAGCTCGAAGCAGTCGTCCGTGCCCATCCTGATCCTGTGTGGCCTGCCGGCGCCTGGGCGCTCGCCTCCGACTACTTCGAGGTACTCGTCGCTCATCGAGAGGTGGCGGTGTGGCTCGACTCCGACCGGTCCGTGCAGGAGCGTGACAGCTTCGGGGGCCGGCTGCGACGAACGAATGCCACGTTCCGGCACGCGCTCGCCGGCTCCGATGACCCTGCTGATGATGCCCGGTCTCTGTCGGCGCTTGGGGGTCTCTGGCGGCCGCTACGCAACCTGTCGACCTCTCAGTTGGCTGCCCATCGGGACGACATCATTCGAGCTGCCCTCGTCAGCATCGCCCCTATCGAGAAGCCGTCGTAGCGGCGCTCGAGGCGGTCAGTCTGCCTCGTCGCGCCTTGGCCCGATCTGCTCGACCAGCCCGGCAACGGCTCTGACAGGAAGTGTCGCCAGGTGAGCGAGACCCGACCCGACTCGGCGGGGGATCCTGGCGGGTCGGAACTTGCCGACGAACCCGCGCCTGGCGAAGTAGATCCACTCTGAGATGGCGATCACCAACATCAGACCCATGACGGCGTAGAAACCCCAAGCCTCGCTCAGGGCAGGCATGTTCGTGAAGTTCATCCCGTAGATGCCGGCGACCAGCCCGAGCGGGAGGAGGATCGCTGCGAACACCGTCAGGAGGCGCATGACCTCGTTCGTGCTCTCAGCAACGGTGCTGCGGTAGGTCTCCAGCATCAGAGCGAGGTTCTGGCGGGAGGCGTCCAGACTCTCGACCAACCGGACATGCTGGTCGAAGGCATCGTGGAAGCGAAGACGTGCCCGGTCGCCGATCACCCTGAGTGGATCTCTGCCCAACATCAGGAGCACGTCACGCTGGGGGCCGACGACTCTCCTGAGTGTCGTAGCGTCCCTCCGTAACGCCAGGTTCTCGCCGACGGTCGCCGGGTCGCCTCCGATCGATCGTTCCTCGAGGTCGTCGAGGCGCTCCTCGAGGGTGGCGATCACAGGCAGGTAGCGGCTGCTCTGGGCCTCAGCGATCCTGGCGAGCATGCGGTCCGGGCCGCCTGTCGCCATGCGCTCGAAGCTCATGGCCCTCTCGAGGACCCATTCGATGGCCGGGAGGTCGTGAGCGTGGATGGTGACGAGGAAGTTCTCACCGAGGAACACATCCAGCTCGGCCGTGTCGAGACGCTCCTCACGGGCGCTCAGCCCATGCAGGACCACGAACAGGTAGTCCTCGTAGTCATCGACCTTCGGAAACTGGGTCGACTCCAGCGCGTCCTCGATCGCCAACTCCTCGAACCCGAAGCGCCTGCACAGCGAAGCCACGCGGTGCGGGTCTTCGCCCGACATGTCGAGCCAGAACCAGCCCTGCTCGATCGAGCCGAGTAGCGACACGTCGAGCTCGTGGAGCATGCCCTCGGGCTGGGGCTTGTGAAAGAGACGGAGCACGGGCTCGATTATCCATCCGTCCCCGCCGCCAGGAGTGGCTTTCGGCTCATGCCTGTGGCCTATGCGGTGAACGTCCCGGGCCTCGGCTGGGTCTCGGGTGCCGCGTAGCCGGCTTCCCACGGAAACCGTCCCTCGGGGTCGTCGTAGCTGAGTTGAAGGACAGGAACAGGGTGTCCAGGGGGTCGCTCGTAGAAGTCGTTCGCCTCGAAGACGATCTCCGGGTTCGGAACCACCTCCGGGATGATCCGGTGAGGCCAGCCGTCGACTGTGATCATCTGCCGTGGTAGGAGATTCTCTCCGGCGCGGATGCGCTTCCCAACCGTGTTGAGCACCAGGGTGGCGGTAGCGGGCGACACCTCGAAAATCAGCAACTCCGGATGGGCGAGCCTGAACAGCCCCACGGTGTAGGCGAAGACCGGACCTCGTCAGGAGGGCAATCACAGCCTGGCCTGCTGCACGATCCGCCGCCTACGTACCGGATCAGCCAGCCATGGCGCCGAATGGTCTCGGCCACTCGGGCGGACTCCTGGTCGATCCAAGCTCGAGTACGAGCGTCCATACCTCAGACGTAACGGTTGGCTGTGACGCGAACGCGGCGGCCGGCGAGGAAGGCTCGCCGACGGAGCGCAGGTGCCGTATCTTCGTTCTGTGGCCGCGACCGTCGTGCTCGCCGAGGACAGCTTCATCGTCCGCGAGGGCATCCGAATGCTGCTCGGGGCGACGGAGGAGATCGACCTCGTCGCCACCTGCGAGAACTACGACGAGCTCCTGACGGCGGTAGAGGACGAGCGGCCGGACGCCGTCATCACCGATATAAGGATGCCGCCGACCAGGACGGACGAGGGCATTCGCGCTGCACTTCAGATCCGGGCGGACTACCCGGAGATCGGGGTGGTGGTGCTCAGCCAGTACGCGGAACCTGGCTACGTCCTGTCCCTGTTCGAGCATGGCACCGCCGGCCTCGCCTACCTCCTCAAGGAGAGGGTTGGGGACCTCGGTGAGCTGGTGGGAGCGGTCCGGCAGGTCATGCGCCGCGGCTCGGTCATCGACCCGAAGGTGGTGGAAGTACTGGTGGCTGCACGTGCTGCCAAGGCAGGAAGCAAGCTGGAGAGGCTGACGCCTCGGGAGCGTGAGGTCCTCGAGCACGTTGCGGAGGGCCAGACGAACGCTGCGATCGCCCGGGACCTGTACCTGTCTGAGCGAGCGGTCGAGAAGCACATCAACTCGATCTTCACGAAGCTGGATCTCGGCTTCACGGAGGACGTGAACAAGCGCGTGAGGGCCGTCGTCCTCTGGCTGGCGGAGCATTGAGAGTGGGGAAAACCACACCGAAGGACCCGAGGAAGCTGCCTTGTCCGGACCTGCTTTGGGCACCGATGATGGTGGGGTGCAGGTGAAGTCGAAGACTGTCAGAGTCGTGCTGGTGGACGACCAGGAGTCGTTCCGCTCGGCGGCGCGTCTCGTGATCGGTCTGGTCGACGGTTTCCAGCTCGTCGGTGAGGCGCCGACCGCCGAAGAGGGTCTCGAGCTGGCAGGAGCCCTGCACCCCGACCTCGTGCTGATGGACATCAACCTGCCGGGGATCGATGGCCTCGAGGCGACCAGGTACTTGATCGCCGCCGGGTCCAACGCCAAGGTGATCGTCCTCTCTACGTACGAGGCCTCCGTCTACGAGTCTCGCTCCCTGGAGGCGGGCGCCGTTGCCTTCATGTCGAAGTCGGACTTCGAGCCGGATGCACTCCGTGAGGTGTGGGAGCGGTCAATCGAGGCTTAGGTGCCGTGACGCAGGTCTACGTCTGTCCGAGCGGAACCCGAACGCGCAGGGTGGTGCCTGATCCAGGAGCGGACTCCACGTCGATGTCGCCGCCGAGGGCTTCGACGCGGTCCCGGATGTTCGTCAGGCCGACTCCGTATGGGGTGCGCGCGGGGTCGTAGCCGGCTCCGTCGTCCTTCACGTCGAGCTCGATCGACTCGACCGAGGCTCGTAGGGTGACGTCGACCCGGGACGCCGCCCCATGGGCGGCCGCGTTCGTCATCGCTTCGAGGGCCGCGAAGTAGACCGCCGATTCCACGTTCTTCGGATAGCGTCCGATGCCGTCGCTCTCGACCTCCACGGGTATGGAAGAGGCAGCTGCCTGTGCCTTGATGGCGGCGGCCACGTCGTCAGATTCGAGTAGGGGCGGGTAGAGGCCTTTCGCCAATGCGCGGATGTCGTCGACGGCTTCCTGGGCATTGTCTGCCAGCTCGCCCAGCTGCCTGGCCAGCTGATCCTCCCCCTGCTTGCGGGCCACGTGCTCGGCCAGACCGATCTTCAGTTTGACAGCTACCACCTGTTGCTGGGCTCCGTCGTGAAGGTCCCTTTCCAGCCGACGTCGTTCGGCGTCCTGCATCTCCACCAATCGCCGCCGCGACTGCTGCAGTTCGGCGGCACGGAGGGCCAGGGCGGCGTTGAGCCGTTGATTGCCAAGGACGAGCCCCGCCGATCCCGCCAGATCGTTGAGAAGCCGCCGCTCTGTGGGACTCACGGGGTTGCCCCGGCCCTTGATCACCTGCAGAGCCCCGACCAGCTCGGCCTCGTGCAGAACTCGTACGGCGAACCCGTCGAGTCGGTCGAATGACTCCACGTCGGACACCCCTGCCAGCTCAGGCCATGCGCCTCCTATTGTGAAGCGCCCTTCACCCTGGACGAGCCACACCGTGGCCTGCTCAGCGCCCGTGCCCTCCGCCATCAGTTTCGCCATGCGAGTGAGCATGCCCTGGGCAGGCTCCGCCATCGCCAGGCGTTGAGTCAGGTCGGACAGCACCTCATAGGGCGTGGCCCGCTTTCCGTAGACCAGCCGGTTGGCCCACCGCTGTGCCCTCCTCCGCACCGGTTCGAAAGCGATGGCCACCAGCGCAGTGGCGGAGATGGCCAGCGGGAGGTTTCCTACGCCGGATCCGAGCGCATCACCCACGACGACGACGACCAGCACGTAGACAGCTCCGATGAAGGCGGCCAGGGTCCCGAACACGACGGTCTTCGAGATGACGACATCGATGTCGTAGAGCCGATACTTGGTGACCGCGACGCCGTAGCAGACGATACCGAACGCCACAGCCGCCAGCGCTACCAGGAGCTGCCAGGCTGCCTCGCCCACGACCCAGACCGCCACGTACAGGGCGCCCGTACCCAGGAAGACCCAGCGGTACTGAGGGCGCGCATCGCCGGAGCTGCGCCGATACCGGAGCACCAACGAGAGAATGCAGACGGCCGAGATCACGAGCAGCAGCAAGTAGACGACGTCGACGAGTCCGTATTCCGTGGCGCCGAGCTCGGCAGTCGAGGAAGGGCGATAGATCCAAAGGAGCGCACCGACGAGGGCCACCATGGTCGTGACGGCGACCCACAGCACCCCCTTCCACCGAGGGGAGGGAAGCTTGCCGTCCGGGAATAGCAACAGCCAGACGGTCACCATCGGAAACACGAAGAAGGAAGCTCCCACAATGACGAGCTCGTACACGAGGGAAGCTGCGATCGGAAGATCGGAGGGTGTGAGCGAGTCGAGCACACGGGGCGATACATCGAGGCCGGAACGGCTGGCGATGACGACCATGGTCGCCCAGGCCGCTGCCCCGAGCCCGGCGGCGAGAGCAGGCCAGAGTGGTATCCAGACCGCGGCGTTGTACGGCTGGCGGGGAAGCGCTAGCCAGACCAGAGCACCGAAACCGAAGGCCACGAGCGCAAACATGGCTACTCCCTCTGGCAGCTGGTCGAGGCTTCCGATGGCTATGAGGGTGATGATTCCGTAGGCGGCCAACAGCATGGCGGTCAGCGCCAGCCACCTGCCGACCTGCACCCGGGTCATGGCGCCGGCTCCAGCGCCCGAGAGGGGATCCTGCCACGGATGGTGGTGCCTTGCCCCGGCGCTGAGATCACATCCAGGGTCCCGTCAAGAGCGTCGATCCTGTCTGCAAGGTTGGCCAGACCGGAGCCCGAGTTCGCCTCCGCAGGATCAAAGCCTCGGCCGTCGTCTGAGACGTCGAAGACGAGATCCCCATTGCTGACGTGCAGCGCCACGTACGCAGAGGATGCCTGTGCGTGCTTGACGACGTTCTGCAAGGCCTCTAGGACACAGAAGTAGACAGCTGCCTCCACAGCGCGGGTGTGCCGCCCGAGACCCGGAGCGTGGACGGTTACCTGGATGGGAAGCTTCTGCACCTGAGAGACGATGGCGGCGGCGGGCCCCTCGGCCTCGAGCAGCGGTGGATAGACGCCACGGGCGAAGTCACGCAGTGCGTCGATGGCTTGATC
>CAZKJJ010000096.1:0-7802 GCA_964553055.1 uncultured Acidimicrobiia bacterium | reverse complement strand
GAGAGAGCAGCGGAGCTGGCGCTGGCCAACGGCGATCGCGTAACTGCCGGATACGCGCTTCGGCTGGTTCATCTCGCGACCTGGTTCGCCTCCGGAAGCGGGGCCGGGACCGAGAATCTCGACCGTGCCATCGGGATCCTGGAGGAAGAATCGGCGTCGGAGCAACTGTCCGAGGCCTACATCACCCGAGCTGGAAACTACATGATGCGCGGTGACCTCAATGAGCAGCTCGCGTGGGCGGAGAAGGGCATTGCACTGGCGAAGGAGCTGCGTCTCGAGGACATCCGCGGGCGCGGACTTTCGATTGGCGGCATAGCCAAGTATCACCTCGGCGATGTGGAAGGTGGGATGGCGGATCTCCGTGAGTCCCTGGCGATCGCAGAAGCAGAGGCACTGACGGTGCAGCGTCTCATGACCGCCTACGTGAATCTCGCCGATCACACGTGGATGGACAAGGGGCCGGCCGAAGCCAACGCCATCTATGCGCGGGGCATCGAGAGAGTCGAAGCCCGTGGCGGCGACGCCTCCTGGGCGAAGGCAGAGTCGATGTGGACAAACTGGGATCTGGGCGAATGGGATGCTGTGCTCATCACCGCCGACCGATTGATCGACCAGTGGGAAGGGCACGCAGTGATGTACGCTCCGTGGGCGCAGGCCTGGCGAGCGGCAGTCCACGTGTGGCGTGGCGAGATCGCCGAGGCAGCAGCCCTGCAGGCCGAGTATCTGCCGGCGCTCCGCGAGATCGGAGATCTCCAGCTGCTGTCACCTGCCTTGATCTTCGCGGCGAGGACCGAATTGGCGCAGGAGCGTCGCCATGAGGCCCTTGCCCTACTACGGGAGTTCGTCTCTCTCACCGAAGGCAAGTCGCCGATCTATCGGAGCTGGCAGCTCGCAGACGTCGTCCGCATGCTGACTGTGCTCGGAGAGCGCGATGCGGCCGACGCCTTGGCTGCCGCTCCGTCGGCGCCTGGAGGTAAGGGCGACATCATGAGAAGAGCAGTTCAGGCGATCCTGACCGAGGCGAGGGCAGACTTCGAAGCGGCGGCCGGTGAGTACGACGCCGTGGCCGGCGATTGGGAAGCCTATGACTACCGGCTGGAACAAGGCTTGGCTCTGTTCGGCGCCGGCAGGTGCCTCGTCGAGCTGGGCCAGTCGGACGTCGCTGAGGAGAGGTTTGCTGCCGCACGGGATCTGCTCGTCGAGCTCGGTGCCCGCCCGAGTGTTGCCGAGATCGATGCGATGGGTGATCAAGCTGCCGCTCTGTAGTCCCAGCCCTTACACGGCCGTGCCGAGGGCGAGCTCCCGCCCGGCAACCGGACATGGGCTCAACCTGGTGATGTGGACTGGCAGGCCCTGACCGAGTCCCTACAAGAGGTGACGGGGGCCGCCACGCCTCGGCCATCCGCAAGAGTTGCGAGTCTCCCGAGCGTGAGGCGAGGGGATCGCGTTCTGTCCGCATGGGGTCCGCGGCCTATGCCGTCAGCCGAGCCTCGACGGCACGCTCCAGCCGAAGCAGCCCCGTTGCTGTGCCTGCTGGTAGGCGGCGGCCATGTAGCCGACTGCCGCCCGGTGCTGCTCGCTCACGGGCTCGGTCAGGAGGATGTCCTCTGCCGCGACGTCGAGCTGCCGCTTCAACTCGTTGCAGTTGGTCTCCAGCAGGATGCTCTGATAGATGGACACCCGACCACCATATTTGGCAGCCCATCCTTCAGCTGACAAGGGAGTCTCGCTGCTGGCAGGCTCATCGCCCCCAACGACGGCCAGGAGTCCCACTCCGAGGAGAAGAGCGAGGACCGTGAACCCAACGAGCCACGATCGTCGGTTGATGATGGTCCACCGTTTGTCGCCCACATCGACCATTCGCGTGCCCTTCCCCGGCGTGTCAAGGATAGGAGAGGGAGCCGGGAGCGGGCGAGAACGACCTCGGGCCCGTGATCGCCGGAGGCGGCAGCTGGGAGCTCCCGACCTCGTTTGAACAGGTCGCCATCGCAGCCGGAGGCCTCCGGCAGCTGCGCAGCGAGGTGCGATCCACTACAACCGGGGAGACATCTAGTCGAGTTCGGGAGAGTGTGAGATGGTCGCCTTCGCGATCAAGACCCCAAACCAGCACGCGGAGTGGAGCGACCTCCTCGAAGTGTGGCGGGCCGCCGACGACATGGAGGTGTTCGACTCGGCCTGGAACTTCGACCACTTCTACCCACTGACCCCTCCGGAGGACGGGGGCTGCCTCGAAGGTTGGACGACGCTGGCGGCGCTGGCGCAGGCCACGCAACGGATCAGGGTGGGGACGATGGTGACGGGCATGCACTTCCGCCATCCTGCGGTGACCGCCAACATGGCCGCCAGCCTGGACATCATCACCGGCGGACGATTCGATCTGGGCCTCGGTGCAGGCTGGTTCGTTCCCGAATCCGATGCGTATGGCATACCGCTCGGAACCCTGAAGCAACGGATGGATAGGTTCGACGAGGGCGTCGAGATCATCGTCAACCTGCTGTCACAGCAGTCGACGACCTTCACAGGCCGCTACTACCAGCTCACCGAGGCACGCTGCGAGCCCAAAGGGCCACAGAAGCCCACGCCTCCCATCGTGATCGGCGGGCGGGGCAGGAGACGGACACTGAAGACGGTGGCCCGGTGGGCTGACCACTGGGATGCACTGGCGCCGGCGTCGCCCGAAGAATGGATCGAGCTGAATGAGGTGCTCGAGGCCCACTGCGCTGACGTGAGGCGCGACCCGGCCGAGATCCGCCGATCCATTCACATCTTCTGGGCGGCGGACGACCACCTCGATCATCTCGCCGAGCGAGCCATGGCCTTCGCCGAGGCAGGCGTCGATGAGGTGATCTTCTCGATGCGGCCTCCCTACGACGTGGCCCGGTTGAACCCTCTGGCCGACGCGCTCGCGACCGTGCGCTGAGCCCCCGGCCCGGCGAGCGGCTCAAACGTCTGCTTCGCCGTTGGGAGGTCGCTGCACATCGTGGCCGAGGTCAGGGCTGCATACACAAACCCCCGGGCGGGCCGGGGGTTTGTGATCCGGGCAGGTATGCCTCCGGAACCGTCATGGACCAAGCTCGTCTCCGATGCCGGAGAACGCCTTCGACACTTGCTCGCCTGCGAAGCTGATGGCCACGATCGCCACGATGGCGATCAGTAGCACCAGCAACGCGTACTCGACGAGCGTGGCGCCGTCCTCATCAGCGAGCCCAAGGTGGCTCTCCACCTTCGTCCACACTGTCAGCACGTAGCCCCCTCCTTCGCCAGTCGCTGCCGCTCACCAAGGTATCCCGCATACGGAAGTGGGAAATAGGTCCGCCGTACCATTCACGCAGAGTGGTCGTGTCTGGGCGGTCCCGACGAACTCGCCCGTCCTAGCGGTCGCGTCGAACCCCGACCGGGCAGGTCTCAGCGAGAACCGGTCGCGGGAACGACGGGCGGTCGAGCTATCGGTTGGTGCGTTCGCGGGCGACGTTGACGCGGATGCGGCGGCCCGAGACCTCGGAGTCGTTCAATTCGGCGATCGCCTGCTCAGCACCCTCGTCGGATTCCATTTCCACGAAGCCGAAGCCGCGGGATCGCCCTGTCTCCCGGTCGGTCATGACCTGCGCGTCCATGACGGTCCCGTGTTCTGAGAACAGAGTCTCGAGGTCCATCGACGTTGTGCTGAAGGGCAGGTTGCCCACGTATAACCTGGTTCCCACCTGTTGCTCCTATCGGCATAGCCAAGTCGTGCCTGTGACTTGGGGGACTTGGATTACGAGCCGGTCTTCATTCAACCCAGTCCTTCAAACCGAGGAGCAGAAGGGCGGAACGTAGCCGCAGGCACGCTTCGGGCCAAACAATAGCGGGCGCGAACAGCAAAGCCAGAAGCGCGGTCGTCCCAGGGGTAGCCGCTGCGCCTCGACGACGTCTACGCTGGGGCCGTGCAGAAGCGCAACGTGGCCTACGCCTACTACCGGCCCGGCGTCCGGTGCCGGGAGGTGAGCCGCTAGCGCAGTCTGGCCAACACAGCGTCTCGACGACCCGCACCGGATACTCGGAGCGGGTCTTTTCTGTCCTCGTTCCGGATCCGAGAGAGGAGGTGAGCGGGGATGGACACTTTCACCGACCAACAGCACAGGACGTGGGCTGAGCTCTACCGACGCCAACTCCCCAGGATCCACCGGCACGCATGCACCGCCTACCTAGAAGGGTTCGAGCGCCTGGAGCTTCCTTCAGACGAGATCCCGACCGTGCAGTCTCTGAACGCTCGGATCACGCCTGCGACCGGGTGGAAGGTGATCAGGACCGAAGTCCGCTACTCGGACGCCGAGGCTTGGTACCGGCACTTCGCGCGCAGAGAGTTCCTCGTCACCGATTACATCAGGACGTGGGAGGAGCTCGACTGGACGCCGGAACCCGACATGTTCCATGACATCTTCGGTCACCTCCCCTTCATGACTCTGCCCAGGTACGCCGCCCTGCAGGAGCTGTTCGCACCGGCCTTCTGGCGCGCTCGCACGGACGAGCGCCGAGAGAACGTGAAGCGGCTGGCGTGGTTCTCGACGGAGTTCGGCCTCATACGGGAGAACGGCACCCGCAAAGTGTTCGGGACGGGTCTCATGTCGGGCGGAGATGAGATGGACAATGTGATGGCAGAGAGGGTGCCGATTCATCGCTTCACCATCGAGAACGTCCTCACCCGTGACAAGGCGGTCGACCAGCAGAACGACGAGCTGTTCGAGTTCGAGTCGATCGATGCACTGGAAGCGGAGCTGCGTCGCTACTTCGCCACGCTGTGAGGACACGCTGTGTAGGGGAGTGCCTCGACGAGGCCTACGGACCGCGGGTTCGTCGTGTGAGGCGTCTGCGGTGCGCGGGGCTGCCGGGGTCGATCTGGTGGCCTTGGCCGTGGACGGCGACGTGATGGTGGTACCAACAGAGCGTGGCCAGGTTGGTTTCGTGGTTGGTGCCGCCTTCGCTGCGGGGGACGAGGTGGTGGACTTGGAGGCGATAGCGGCTGGTGCAGCCTTCGATGACGCAGCCACCGTCCCTCCACAGGATGTAACGGCGGAGGCGGGGAGGGATCACAGCCTGGCTGTCACCTACCGACAGGGCTCTGCCTTCGCTGACCCGGAGGAAGTCGATCCGTCCGTTGCACAGGAGCTCTGCGAGGGCTTCCGGTCCCAGCCTGGGTCCAGCTTCGACCTCGATGCCCGCCTCGCCTCCGCTGCCGGCGGCCACTGACGCATCTACGAACACGGTCAACAGCGGCTCTCCTCGGTCGGTTCCCTCCTCCGATGTCCCCGTGAGGGAGTCCTGACAGATCGACGTGAGGGCGTCGGCGCGACGCTGCGAGAGAGGCAGCCCGTCGTGCTGTGGGACTGGAAGGGTGTCTGCCCGCTGCTGAAGCGCCTTCTCTACCACCCGGCCGTCGGAGCCGGCCAGCTGTCCGTGCAGCCGCCACAGCGACTCATCTAAACTGGGTTGCAGCACCAGATACCGCTCCTCGAAGATCCGGCGCTCCTCGAAACGGCTCACCCGACGATGCCGGGCGATCATCCGCCACACCCCTGGAATGTCACAGCCTCGGGAATCGGCCGCGGGCTCAGAGGGGGCCACTTCGGCCAAACGGCTCTCGGCGCAGGCTCGGTCATAGGAGATGCGGCCCTTCTCGAGGTCGGCGGCTGTGCGGGACTTCTCTTCAGTCGTTCGGAACAGCCGCACCAGATCCTTGGCCGTTTCGGGGGAGACATCCAGCCGCTGCGCCACCCACTCCTGGATCGATCGGGCGCCATCCATTGCGGGTACCTGGGCCCGCTCCAGGCGCCATAGCAGATCCAGTTGACGGGCCCGGTAGCGAGCGATCCGCCGCTCGTAGTCGACCAGCGCCTGCTCTGCACCGTCCAGCGTCTCGGTATCGAACATATGTTCGATCATACTGGAGGGGTGCGACATGTGGAAGAGGGTCGTCGGCCGGGGCTAGCCGGCCAGGAGCAGCAGAACCGTCACGATGATTCCCGTCAGCAGAAGGCCGATCACCCATTCGGGGGCCGTCGCGAGGAAGCGACGCACCGTTGAGAGGACGGTTCCCAAGGCAGCGACCAAGCCACGCAGGACGCCGAGGTCCTGCCACAGATTCCCGGCGTGTTTCCCTGCCACGGCCCGACGATAGGTCGTCAGGGGAATTTCAGTCGGGCCCGGGCTGTTCTACGCTTCTCGACGGACCTTGAGACCGGAGGCTCGCAGCCTCTGGCAAAACATGAGCGAGGAGGGTGCTCTGTGAAGACCCTGGTCAATGCAATTGCCGCCACCGTGCGCCGCGTCCCCTGGGTCGTCGTCATCATCGTGGTGGCGGTTTCGATGGCGCTGGGGGGACTGTCACAGGACTTCCAACCAGAAGAAGACAGCAACGAGTCCTTTGCACCGGATGCTCCAGAATTGGTGGCGATCGAGCGAATCAGCGACCTCTTCGGTTCCGAGTCCTCCGAGAGCGTGATGCAGGTGATCATCAGCTCCGAATCGGGCGATGTCATCACCTCGGACGCTCTCGCCGCGGTCACCGCCATCGAGGACACCGTCCGCTCGGGAGCGCTCGCCGACAAGCTCAGTGATCAGCAGGACCGGCCCGCCGTGGTCTCCTACATGTTCCCGGTCGGCTTTGCCATCAACGAAGGTCAGGCGTCACCCGACATGAGCGATGCAGAGCTCAAGCTCGTGTACGCCAACAGCCTCGAGCAGATGCCTCCTGAGCAGTCGGGGTTCGCCACCGCCCTCTTGCCGGATGGTGTCGATCCGAGCTCCTCCACGTCGGACCTCGGTCTGATGATCATCTTCAGTACCGGGCCTGAATCGTCGGACGAGTTCGACCAGTTCGTCGACGCTTCCGCCCTCGCAGCACAGCAGATCCGCGACACTGCTCTCCCGGCAGGGCTCAGCGCGGACCCCTTCTCCTTCGAGCTCCTCTTCTCAGACGAGGACGAGTTCCAGAACGAGATCGGTCGGATGCTCGCCGCCGCAGCATTCATCATCGTCATCGTCCTCGCGGTCGTCTTCTACGTACCACCCCGCCGGACCAGCCGCCGGTTCGTGGGCATCGGAGGCTTCGCGGCGATCATCCTCGTTACCGCGCTGCTGGTGTTCGGAACCGTCCCCGTGGCAGCGGTGGCTGCGACCATGCTGGCGGTGTTCCTCGCATGGACGTTCCTGTCACCAAACCTGCGTCGCACGACGGCAGACGCGCTGCTCACGATGGTCGTGATCTTCTTCGCGATCTCCTGGATGCTCGGAATCGGTGCACTGCTCTACGAAGGCCAGAACCCGATGGTCCAGGTGATCCCGATCCTCCTCATCGGCCTTGGCGTGGACTACTCGATTCACGTCACCTCTCGCTATCGAGAGGAAGTCGCCTGGAGTGCCAACGTCGACAACTCGGTGGGCACCTCCATCAAGACCGTGGGTGTGGCCCTGATACTCGCCACTGTCACCACCGCAGTCGGGTTCCTGACCAACGTAACCAACGAGATCCCTGCGCTGCGAGAGTTCGGCGTGTTGGCGGCGGTCGGGATCGTCGCTTCGTTCGTACTGATGATCACCTTCGTGCCCGCGCTCCGAGAGCTCCTCGACAGGCGTGGCACCCGCAAGGGGTCGTTCCAGCCGGAGTATCTCAGCGGCACGCAGTCGCGCTTGTTGCCGAAGGTCGCAGGGCAGACCTCATGGCTTGCCAAGAAGGTCCCGGCCGTCGTCCTGGTGGCCGCGCTCGCCCTCGGCGGACTGGGCGTCTACGGCTGGAGCCAGCTCGAGGCCAAGTTCAGCTTCCTCGA